>JBBAUQ010000158.1:0-3765 GCA_040398125.1 Solirubrobacterales bacterium
AACCCGACGCTCGGCTGAGGGGCTCCTGCCCCGTCCCTAAAGCAGCGCCTCGCCCGAGGCCAGCATCAGCGGCTCCCGTATCCCTGACTCGGTCGCCTCCGAGATCCACTCCAGGGTCCTGACGGGGTCTTCTTCCTGGGGGTGGTGGCCGATCCCTTCCAGCACCTCGGCCTGGGCTTCCGGAAAGACCTCCAGCACGCCCTCGATCGAGCGCTCTGGCGGGACCAGCCGGTCGTACTCGCCCCAGAGGCCCTCGACCGGTCCTTCGTAGTCGCTCTGGCTGAAGTGCTCATGGGAGAGGTCCCGGAGGATGTGCATTCCGTTCCGGATCCCGGGGATCATCTCCTCGCGACCGGCCAGCAGTCTCTCGGCCAGGTCATCTGACAGATCGTGATGGTGGGAGAAGATGTTGGAGTAGGCCAGGCGCAGCACCGGTTTGAAGCGCATTGCCGCGGGGGCGGTCCGGCCGAGGACGAACTCGACCTCGGGCCGGCCGAGTACCTGGGCGAGTGGCAGGGGACCGAATCCGGCCGGGGCCATCAGCAAGAGGCCCCGGACCCGCTCCGGGCTGGCCGAGGCGATCGTGGTCGCTATGGCGCCACCTAGCGAGTGTCCGAGGATGAAGCAGGAATCGATCTCCAGCTGGTCGAGGGCCTTGGTGTAGAGGCGGCGCCACTTGTAGAGCTCATCACCGGCGGTCGAGCTCTCGCCGAACCCCGGCAGGTCGAAGGCGTAGGTCGGCCTGGAGAGCGCCTGGGCGAAGGGGTCCCAGCTCAGCGCGCTGTCCATCAGGCCGTGCAGCATGACCACCGGGTGGCCCCTGCCGGGGGTCCGCCGGATGCCGATCCGGCGCTTTCCTACCTTGATCTGTTCCTGGACTACCTCTGACATCTGGGCCGCCTTTGCCGGCCGCTTGACTTCTTATCGCCTGGTCCGGACCCTCGCCCCGGCCGGGAGACCAAATACCGGGTTTTTCCGGCGGTTTTAAGCCGGGCTAAAGCCCTACAGACGTCCTCCAACTATGGCAGTCCCGGTGGCCTGGTCCCGGAAAACGGCTTGAACAAGCGGAACCGATCCCTACTTGAGGCTCCAACGCTCAGCCGCCCTTTGGAGATATCGCCGAGCGCTCGGCCGAGCTCAGCCGGGCTCTGGTCGGAGAAGCCTGAGAAGCCAGCAACCATCACGTTTGGTCGGCTCAGCCAGACCTGGGGTAAATTTCAGGAAGATCCTCCGCGATGCCGACCCCTCAGCCGCCCAAGATCAAGCAGCCGAAGATCGTTCAGTCGGTCCGGTTTGCCCGCTCCCAGAAGAACTTCTTCAGGAAGGCCTCGGTGCTCGGTGACGTCTTCCAGGCGAACTTCCAGCGGCTCAAGTGGAACGTCTTCTCCCACCCGGAGGCGATCAAGGAGATCCTTACCGCTCCCTCTGACGTCCTCCATGCCGGCAAGGGCAACGAGATCCTCGCCACGGCACTGGGTGAGCACTCGCTCCTGATCCTCGACGAGGATGAGCACATGCGCCAGCGCAAGCTGCTCTTGCCCTCCTTCCACGGCGAGAAGCTGGCCGCCCAGGCGAGGACGATCGAGCGGATCGCCGAGCAGGAGGTGGACCGGATGCCGCGGGACGGCTCATTCTCAATGCGTAACTACAGTCAGGCGATCGCCTTGGAGGTGATCCTCGAGATCGTGCTGGGTACCGACTCCAAGGGAGCCGAGCATGACCTGCTCGCAAGAAGTGCGACCGACACCCTCGAATGGATCGGCAAGCCCTGGAGGCTGCTGCCACCGGGTCTACTCGGCCCGCGCCACCGGGTGGTCAAGCGGATGTACAGGCCATACCTGCAGCCGCTCGATGAGGCGCTCTATGCCTTGATCGGCCGGCGCCGGAAGGAGCCTGACCTGGAGGAGCGCGAGGACATGCTTTCCATGCTCCTCACCGCCCGGGACGAGCAGGGCAACCCGATGACCGATCTCGAGGTTCGCGATGAGATCGTCACCTTGATCGTCGCCGGCCATGAGACGACGGCGACCGCGCTTGCCTGGGCGTTCGAGCGCCTGGCCCACTCGGAAGGCAACACCGAGGCGCTCCACCGGGCCGTCCAGGAAGAAGATGATGAGTACCTGAACGCAGTCACCTGGGAGACGCTCAGGCTGCGGCCGGTGCTGGACGTGGTGGTCAGACGGGTCAACAAGCCCTTCGAGGTCTCCGGTTACCGGTTCAGCCCCGGCGAGGTGATCACCCCGAGCATCTTCCTGGTCCAGCGCCGCGAGGAGATCTACCCCGAGCCGCTCGAGTTCCGGCCCGAGCGCTGGCGCGGGACCAAGCCCGGCACCTACACCTGGATTCCGTTCGGCGGAGGGGTCAGGCGGTGTATCGGTGCCTCTTTCGCCACGGCCGAGATGGAGATCGTGATGAAGGCCGTCGCCCGGGCCGGGATCCTGGAGGCAGTCGGTGAGCCCGAGCCCCCGGTACAGCGCTTCATCACCTCCTCGCCGTCACGCGGTGGCGAGGTCAGGTTCGCCTAGAGGAAGCCCTCGGTCCCTTCCCCGGGTCAGGGCTTCTGTTCGGCGGGCCCGGACTTTTTCCCGGCGTCCAGTTTCTCGAGGAAGGCGGTCCCCTCGATCCCGATGTGGGGGAGGATCCGGTCCAGCCAGGAGGGAAGCCACCAGTTCGCCTTGCCGAAGATCACCATGACTGCCGGCACCAGCACGCACCTGATCAGGGTCGCGTCGATCGCGATCGCGAAGGCCAGGCCGAGCCCGAACTGTTTGGTGGTCGGGTCATCGGTCAGGATGAAGCTGCCGAACACGGCCACCATGATCAGGGCGGCCGAGGTGATCACCTTGGCGCTCCGGGAAAGACCGCGGACGACGGCATCGGTGGTCGGGGAACCGCGGCCCTTCTCCTCTTCTATGTGGCTTACGAGGAAGACCTCGTAGTCCATCGATAACCCGAACAGGATCGCGAACATGAACAGCGGCACGACCGAGACGATCGGCACATCCCCGGTCAGGCCTATCAGGGACGTACCCCAACCCCACTGGAACACGGCGACCAGTAGCCCGTAGGAGGCGGCCACCCCGAGCAGGTTCATCACGGCGGCCTGGGCCGGGATCGCCAGGGAGCGGAAGGCGATCAGAAGCAGCAGGAAGGAGAGGGCGATCACCGTGGCGATCACCAGCGGCAATTTGTCGGCGATCTCGTCCCCGAGGTCGATGAAGCTGGCCGTGACCCCACCGACGTAGGCCTTCAGCCCGGTTTCCTTCAAAGCCCTGGGGATCGTCTCGGAGCGGAGGCGATCGACCAGTTGCTGGGTCTCATTTACCTGTGGGGCCGATTTCGGCGTGACCGTTATGGTCGCGGCCGTGGCGCTGCGGCTCAGTTGCGGCGGGGAGACACTGGCGACGTTGGACTCGCTCTTGAGCGCCCTGGTCAGACGGGTGAGGGCAGCCCGGTCATCCGGTTTCCCGTCGAGGCGGATCGCCACCAGGATCGGGCCGTTGGAGCCCGGGCCGAACCCGGTGGCCAAGAGGTCATAGGCCCTGGTTGCCTGGGCATCCCTCGGACCTTCCGAGGTATCGGCCTGGCCGAACTTGAGCGAGAGGGTCGGGAAGGCGAGGATCAACAGGACGGCGAGTGAGGCGATCGCGGCCGTCCACCTCATCCGGGCGACGCCCCGGGCCCACCTGGCCCAGCCGGTCCGGTCGTGGTCGGTGTCGGCTGCGGCGGCCGGTTGACGACGGAATCGCTTGAACGGCAGCCGAA
>JBBAUQ010000159.1:0-3755 GCA_040398125.1 Solirubrobacterales bacterium
TCAGTTTCAGCAACAAGCGGCCCCCTCGACTATCGCCTCACAGACATCGACCATCGCCGCGAGATCCCGGCGGGAAACCCACTCGGTCGTCATGTGGTTGTCGAAGGTCCCGTTGGAGAGGAGGATCGCGTCCAGGCCGATGGCCCTGAACACGCTGGCGTCACTGCCCCCGCCGGTCGAGACCCTCTTCGCTCCGTGCCCGGTGCGATCCAGCGCCGCTTCGGCGAGGGAGAGCCCGATCGAGTCATCCGGCACCCGGTAGCCGGCGAACACCTTCTCCGTGATCACGTCGGCCTCGCACCCCAACTCAGCCGACTCCTGGACGACCAAGTCGGCCATCGCCTGGACCAGCTCGGCCGACCTGCCCTCGACCAGTGACCGCGACTCCCCGGTTATCCGACAGTGAGCCGGAACAACGTTTCCCGAGCTCCCGCCCTCGATCGTCCCGACGTTCGCCGTGGTGTCCGCGTCGATCCGGCCGAGCTCCATCTTGGCGACTGCCCGAGCTGCGGCCTGGATGGCCGAGCTGCCCCTCTCGGGCGAGATCCCGGCGTGCGCCGGGACGCCGGCTACTTCGGCTTCAAACCTGTGATGGGTCGGGGCGGCAACCACGACCGAGCCGATCTCGTCGGCCAGATCGAGGACGAAGACGGTCTCCGAGTCGAGCAATGACGGATCCATCGCCGCCGCCCCCTTGAGGCCGACCTCCTCGGAGACGGTGAAGAGGAGTTCGAGCCCGACCGGAGGCGGTGAGTCCGAGTAGCGGGCGGCCAACTCGATCATCACGGCGATTGCGGCCTTGTTGTCCGCCCCGAGGATCGTCTGCCCGGCGCTGCGGTAGACGTCACCGTCGAGCACGACCTCGATCGGCCCCTCGTGGGGGACCGTGTCGAGATGGGCACAGAAGGCGATCGACCTCTCCTGCTGCCCGGGCAATCGGGCCAGCAGGTTCCCGCAGCCTGCACCGGCTGCCGCCGCTGCGTCGTCCTCGGTGACGGTGAGCCCAAGTCCCTCGAGCTCACTCGTGACCAGGCGGCCGACCTCGGCCTCCTGGCCGGAAGGACTCGGTGTCTCGCAAAGCCGGACGAAGCGGCTCATACCGAGGTCAGGTTGCCTGCTGGCGCTGACCGCGTCTCATCAGCGCGTAGAGAATGATCGCCACCAGAGGCGAGCCGAAATCGGTCCACAGCACGGGCCCGGTGTTGTCTGGACAGTGGTTGTCGTTCTCGACCATCTGGTAGATGTGGCCGTAGGTGTCTCCCCAATACTGAATGGTGAAGACGATTATCACGGCCAGCCAGAAGCGCGGATCGCGGATGAACATGCAGAGGATCCCGGCCACACCGATCGAGATGTCGCCCATCGCGTTCTCGAACTGGAAACCGCCATCGCCACGGGTGAAACAGATCTCCCTGGCGACCTGCTCGGCATCGAAGATGTGGAAGAGGCCTCCCACGAGGCTTGCCAGGCCAACCGCTATCCCGAGCCAGTAGCGGAGGAAGATCCCGGCGACCTCGCCACCGGAGCGATCCTGGTCACGGGTGCGAAACAGGTGGATTCCGGCGGCGAGCAGCGCAAGGACCACCCAAAGCAGGAACATCACGCTTCTGCCCGGTCGTCAGCTTTCTCCCGGCCGGCCGAGTCTCCGGCCTTTCGGGCTGCCGCGGCGATGAAGTCACGGAAGAGGGGCTCCGGGCGATTCGGCCTGGAGTTGAACTCGGGGTGGAACTGCGAGGCAACGTAGAACGGATGATCCGTGACCTCGACCATCTCGACCAGCCTCTCGTCCGGTGAGGTCCCGCCGATCACCAGGCCGGCCTCTTCAAGGCGGGTCCGGAGGAGGTTGTTCACCTCGTAGCGGTGGCGGTGGCGCTTGTAGATGACGGCCTCGTCATAGATCTCGGCCGCCCGGGTATCGGCGTGGACCTTGACCGGATCGGCGCCGAGCCGCATCGTCCCGCCCATGTCCGAGACCTCCTTCTGCTCGGGCAGCAGATCGATCACCGGGTGCGGGGTCTCGGGATCGAATTCGGCCGAGTTAGCCCCGTCCATACCGGCTTCGGTGCGGGCGTACTCGATCACCGCGATCTGCATCCCGAGGCAGATCCCGAGGTACGGAATTCCGTTGGTCCGGGCGTAACGGGCAGCCTCGATCTTCCCCTCCACCCCGCGCTCACCGAATCCGCCCGGGATGAGAATGCCGTCCAGTCCTTCCAGCTCGCTCACGTCAAAGCTCTCGGAATCGATCAGCTTGGTGTCGATCTTCACCCCGTTGTGGATTCCGCCGTGCTCGAGTGCCTCGATGACCGACTTGTAGGAGTCGGCGAGCTGGACGTACTTGCCGACCAGGCCGATCCGGACGGTTTCCTCGGCCCGGTCGGCGCGCCGCAGCATCTCCTCCCACTCGGCCATGTCGGGTGGCGGGGCATCGTCCATCCCGAAGTGCTCGAGGATGAAATCGTCAGCGCCCTCGGCGCGGTACATCAGCGGGATCTTGTAGACGTTGTCCACGTCCTGGCCCGAGATGACCGCGTCTACCGGAAGGCTGGCGAAATGGGCGATCTTCTGGCGGATGTCGCGGTCCAGGCCCGAGACCGAGCGGCAGATCAGGGCGTGGGGCTGGATGCCGATCCGGCGGAGTTCATTGACCGAGTGCTGGGTCGGCTTGGTCTTCATCTCCCCGGCGTGGCTGATGTAGGGGACGAGCGTCAGGTGGACGAACATCGACCTTCGCGGACCGAGATCGGTGTACAGCTGCCGGATCGCCTCCAGGAAGGGGAGGGACTCGATGTCGCCGACCGTCCCGCCGATCTCGGTGATGACGAAATCGACCGCCTTCGACTCGGCGACGATCAGGATGCGGGCCTTGATCTCATCGGTGATGTGAGGGATGACCTGGACCGTCCCGCCCAGGTAGTCGCCCCTTCGCTCCCGACGGATCACCGAGTTGTAGACCGAGCCGGCCGTGACGTTCGATGCCCGGGATGTGTTCTCGTCAGTGAAACGTTCGTAGTGGCCGAGATCGAGGTCGGTCTCGGCACCATCCTCGGTGACGAAGACCTCGCCGTGCTGGAAGGGACTCATCGTCCCGGGATCCACGTTGAGATAGGGGTCGAACTTCTGGAGCTGGACCCGGTACCCGCGGGCGACCAGGAGGCGGCCGATGGAGGCTGCAGCGATCCCCTTGCCGAGAGCCGAGAGTACCCCGCCGGTGACGAAGATGAATCGGGTATCTCCTGGCTGCTCGCTCACTTACCTGTCTCTGCCGAGGGAGTCTATAAAGCGCAATGGCGGAATGCGCTCGATCGTTTTCGAGATTGAGAAGAACTCGGCGTAAACGGTGAGGGCGAGGAAGAGGGCCAGTGAGATCAGCCGGCCGGTGGGATCGAGCTCGGTCAGAAAGAGGATGCCGGCCACCGCTCCGGCCAGGTTGGCACCGGTATCGCCGAGCATCGCCCGCTCCCTGAGGGTGAACAGCGCGCCGACCAGGAACGGGCCGATGAATATCCCGAGCAGGTCGAGTGGCAACAGGGTCCAGCCGATCAGGCAGAAGAGGGCAACCGTCAGGACCAGGACCTTCTCGACCCTTCCACCCCGCAGGTCCAGCAGGTTGAAGAAATTGGTGACCAGGAGCAAGAGCGCGACATCGACCAGGTAGGCCGGCCACTCGTTCCCGGTTCCGGTGACCACGTAGGCGGCCAGGGCGAGGGCACCGACGGCCTTGACCGCCCCGGTCGACAGGTCACCCCTGAGGA
>JBBAUQ010000160.1:0-2544 GCA_040398125.1 Solirubrobacterales bacterium
GATGTCCGGCTGCACGATGTGCGCCAGGCTGCGGCGCAGCCGCCGGACGCCGCCTCGTCGGTGGCGTCACCGCACGCGACGGCGACGAGCGACAGCGACACGGCGAGCGCACCCGCAGCGAGTGAACGTGTCCTCATGTGTCCTCCTTGGTCGGGACCGCCTGGTCGGGTTCGTCGTGATCCCGGACGATCGGAGCGGATTGTACGGTCGACGGCACCGCGACTCATCCCGAGCGGGCAAGACATGGCCGACCGGGACGCAGACGAGGACGATCCCGTCACTGGCAGACTGTGCCCATGGAACTCTTCGAGATCGAGATCGAGCAACGGGTCAACCGGGAGGAGGCGGCTGCGCTGCTGCGCCGGATCGCCGACCAGTTGGAGCGCCACAACGAAGTGGTCGTCGAGCGCGAGGGTCTGAAGATGCGCATCGGCGTCCCGTCCGAACTCACGATGGAGGTCGAGGTCGAGATCGGCGAGGAGAGCAGCCTCGAGATCGAACTCAGTTGGTGACCACCGACCCGTCACGGGCACGGCCCCGCACGACGCCGAACTAGAATCGTCTTCGACCTTTCGTTCGACCGGGGAAAGCGGGCCCGAGACCATGCGATGCACGACGTGCGGCAACATCCTGATTCCGGGGAACCGGTTCTGCACCTCCTGCGGTGCCGCCAACCCGGAGGCCGCCGCAGCGCCCATCGAGGCGCTCTCGGGTCTGGCGCCGCCGGCCAGCGCCCCGACTCCCCGACCATCCGTCCCGACTCCTGAGGCGGCTCCGGCCACCGCAATGGCGGCAGCGGCCGCGACGGCGTCACCTCCGGCCGCCGAGCCCGGTGGGCGGCGACGCCGGTTCAACCCGATCCCCGTCGCCGTGATCGCCGTGGTGGTCGCCGTGGCCGTCGTCGCCTTCGTCCTGGTGCGGCGAGGGGGCGACGGTGCCGGGTACAGCGGTCCCGACCGTGATCTCGTCGTGCTCACCTCGTACGACGGCGACGGTGCCGACGAGAGCAGCCTCACCCGGCTCGGCGTCGAGGGGCGGCCACTGCCGCTCGGTGACGGCGGGTTCGAGAGCGCCGTGCTGATCGGCACCGACCGGGCCGTCGCCCGGTCGGGAGGACCGGTCGTCGGCCAGGTTTTCGAGGAGGACGGTCCGATCGTCGTCAGTGCCGATCTCGGCGACGGTGAGGTCGTCGAACTGCTCGGCGAGAGCGACGGGTACACCGTGACCTACGACCCGGACGACGACCGGGTGCTCGTCGTCGAGTTCAGTGGATCGGACGAGCGTTGCCATGCCGGCCCGACGGAGGGGCCACTCGACCGTGTCGGCCGCGGTGACCGGTGCTTCTTCAGCCCGGACGGTCGACTCGTCCTGACCGCCGACGACGACGATGGCGAGATCGACTTCGAGGTCGCGTCGCTCGACGGCACATCCGTCTACGAGGGCTCCTCGGCCCGGGTGCCGCAGTTCACCGGCGACGCCGCTCATCTCGTGGTCGTCGACGGCAACGACGACCGACTCGGGGCCGTGCTCGTCGATCTCGACGAGGGCCTCGAGGTCGCCACGGCCGAGCGGGGTGAGGACGTCGACGTCCTGGCAACCGACCGAACCGGCCGGGCCCTCGTCGCCACCCAGGTCGACGACGAAGTCGTGCTCGAGATCCTCGAACCCGGCGGCACCACGATCGAACTCCTCGCCAACGAAGGACCGGTCCAGGCCGACTTCCTGGACGAGACGTCCGGGGTGGTGGTCGCCGTGACGACCGACGAGAACGGTGCCGAACTCCGGACCCTCGAGCCGACCTCCGACGGCACCGACGTCGTCGAGGAGAGCATCGCCACCGCCGACGAGCTCGCCCTGTACGTGGCGTCCGCCGGCTCCCGCACCGGACGCTTCGTCGCCGTCGAAACCGATGATGACGATGCCGATGCGATCATCCACGTCAGCACCGACTCCCAGGTCGTGCAGATCGACGTGGACGACTTCGGTGGTCTCCGTGACGCACAGGTGTCGGCGGACGGCGCACGCCTGTTCCTCTCGGCGAGCATCAGCGCCGACGAGACATCGGCGGCCGTCGCCGTGGTCGATCTCCGGGCTGGCACCTTCGAGTTCGTTCTCGAGGACTGGTACGACGTCGGCATCGTCGACGTCCGTCCCGACGGGGAGAGCATCGTTGTCGTCGGTTACGAGGAGGCCGACGACGACGAGCAGATCGTCGCCCACGTGACGGTGACCGGAACCGTCGAGTTCGTCGAGGAGGCGGACGGGTTCGGCAACGTCTAGTACACCGCCGACGGACGCGGGCTGATCGTCTCCGTCATCGGGTCGTTCGACGAGCCTGACGAGATCGACACCTTCGAGTACCGCCTCGACACGCGCAGCCGACCCGAGCGGCTCTACCCCGGCCAGGAGGTCTCCGTCGCCGGATGGGACGACCTCGATGCGGCGACGCAGTACGTGTCCGCCGACGGCCTCGTCGCCCCGCTGCCGACGGCGGGCTGCGCCGACACGCTGCCGGGACTCGAGGTCGTGACCCCGGGCGACATC
>JBBAUQ010000160.1:2554-3739 GCA_040398125.1 Solirubrobacterales bacterium
AGCAACGGACTGCAGGTGTTCAACGACGACTACGACACCCTCGATCCGGCGATCGTCGATCAGTTCTTCGACGTCGGCGCCTACGAGGTGACCGTCGGCGGCTTCGAAGGGTCGTCCGGTTCGTACGAACTCGTCGTCGAGTCCTGACCGATCCGGGTCACGGCAGCATCCGACGGTCCGACCACGGCGGACTTCCGGCCCACGATCCTGGGTAACTTTTCCACTGTGAGCCGGGCCACACTGGGTCGGTGACGAGTCGATTCCACCAGCGCCCCACGCACACCGCAACGAGGCGGGCGGTGGTCCGAGGTGGCATCGCCGTCCTCGCCGTCGGCGTCGCCACCGCCGTCGCGGTCGGCGCCGTCTCGTGGCAGACCGCCGGCGCCGGTGCGCCCGACCCGCTGACCACCGCCTGGGAACGGGCGAGCGACACCGGTTCGTACCGGTTCCGGAGCGAACTCGAACAGGTCACGACACCGACGGGTGGCGTGACCGCCGTCGGACGGGAGACGACCGTCGAGCAGTTCCACCTCGAGGGCACGGCCGATCCCGACGACTCGACGCTCGAGTTCGGCGTCTGGGCCGGTGGTGGCAACCTCGCCACCGATCGGCCCACCGTCGAGATCCGTGTCGCCGACGGCACGACCTACCGGAGGGTGGACGGCGGAGACTGGGTCGAGTCGTCCGACGGCGCGAGCACCGTCGCCCCGGCCGGTGACGCCCTCGGCTACCTCGTCGCCGGTAGCAACGTCACCACGCTCGGCACCGAGGTGGTCGGCGGCCGGACCGTCACGAAGTACGCCTTCGACATCGACGGAGCGGCGTTCGCCACGGCGATGGCCGACCGACTCGAGGCCGACATGCGTGCGCAGGGCACGCTCCGGCCCGGAACGCAGGTGCAGCCGTCGGCGTTCCACCGCGACACGACCGGTCAGGGCGAACTCTGGGTGTCGGAGGACGGCCTCCCCGTTCGTCAGATGCTCCAGTTGGCGTTCCCCGAACAGCCCGACGGTGCGACGACGGCGTCGATCACGGTCGACTTCTTCGAGTTCGGCTCCGGCTCCTCGGCCGGGTTCCCGTTGGCCGACATCCCCGTGTCGCTCCTCGGGTTGTTCGTCCTGCTCGCCGGAGTGGCCGGCATCGTCGCCGTCGGCTCGGCCACCGACCGCCGCCTGATCGTGCGCG
>JBBAUQ010000161.1:0-1233 GCA_040398125.1 Solirubrobacterales bacterium
GCCAACATTGCCAGCGGCAGCGCCACCAGGCGCCGCCGCTGCGGCGGCCTCGAGGGAGGGGAGGCGACGGTAGAGGTAGAGGTCCTCGACGGCGGCGAGGTCCTGCTCCTGGGGCCGGCGCTGGCGGGACCGGTACGTGTTGATGTAGGCGTTGGTGAGGATGCGGAACAACCAGGCCCGCAGGTTGGTGCCGTCCTGGAACGTGTGGAAGCTGCGGAACCCTCGCAGGTAGGTCTCCTGGACGAGGTCCTCGGCGTCGGCGCGGTTGCGGGTCATCCGCAGTGCGGTCGAGTAGAGCTGCGGTGCGTAGGGCATGGCTGCCTCGGCGAAATCCTGCTGTGCGGCCATCGGGATCGACCCTAACGCGACGACCCGGTCGGGACGGATGCGGGTCGGGGACGTTCAGGTGGCGTTGCGGAGCGACTCGGCGAGGTGGTCGATCGAGGTGACGAAACGCTCGAGGAACTCGGCGAACTCGACGCGTTCCTCGTGGGAGAACGAGGCGAGGAGTTCCTGCATCACGGCGACCCGTCGGACGTGGGTGTCACGGACGAGCTGGCGGGCGGCGGGGGTCACCTGCACCGTCACGACCCGCTTGTCGTCGGTCGAGCGGGTTCGCTCGGCGAGTCCGGCCGCCTCGAGGCGGTCGATCGCCCGGGTCGCCGTGCTGGGCTCGACCCGCATGGCGTCGGCGAAGTCGGTCATCCGCCACCCGTCGGGTCGGCTGGTCAGGATCTCGAGGGCGTCGAACTGCGCCTGCTCGATGGTCTGCCCGGCCGGGCCGACGACATGGGCCCGCAGGCGCGCCACGGCGGCACCGCGCCGCAGCTCACGCCACGAACGGGCGATGCGGAGGGCCAGGTCACGGTCGGTCCCGGTGCGATCGGCCCGGCGGCGGCCGGTTCGCCCCATCAGCCCGTCCCGACACCCCGGGCGGCGCCGGTGGCGAGTTCGCGGAGGTACCAGTCGTACGTCGACCGGAGTCCGGCTCCGAGCTCGATGGAGGGCGACCAACCGAGGTTGCGGAGCCGGTCGATGGCGAGCAACTTGCGGGGTGTCCCGTCCGGCTTGGTGGTGTCCCAGACGATCTCGGCGCCTGGGTTGACGATGTCGCGGATCGTCTCGGCGAGTTCGCGGATCGACAGATCGACGCCGGTCCCGACGTTGACGTGCTGGTCGCCGTCGTAGCGCTCCATCAGGAACAGACAGGCACGGGCGAGGGCGTCGACGTGG
>JBBAUQ010000161.1:1243-1586 GCA_040398125.1 Solirubrobacterales bacterium
CCCGGTTGGGGCTCGCGCTCCGGGCGTCGTGGAACTTGCGGATGAGCGCCGGGATGACGTGCGACGAGTCGAGGTCGAAGTTGTCGCCGGGGCCGTAGAGGTTGGTGGGCATCGCCGAGATGAAGTCGCACCCGTACTGACGCCGGTAGGCCTGACACAGCTTGATGCCGGCGATCTTTGCGATCGCGTACCACTCGTTGGTCGGCTCGAGCGGCCCGGTGAGCAGTTCGTCCTCGGTGATCGGTTGCGTCGCCTGTCGTGGGTAGATGCACGACGATCCGAGGTAGAGCAGCTTCGTGGTGCCGTGCTCGTAGGCGGCGTGCACGACGGTGCCGTGGATCAT
>JBBAUQ010000161.1:1596-3714 GCA_040398125.1 Solirubrobacterales bacterium
CGCAAGGCGGCGGCGCCGACGGTGCCGGCGACGAGGAAGACGTACTCGGGCCGGTTGGCCGCGAACCAACTCGACACGGCGGCCTGGTCGCGGAGGTCGAGTTCGGCGCGCGTCGCCGTCTGGATGCTGCTGAAGCCCTCGGCTTCCAGGTGCCGGACGAGGGCACTGCCGACGAGGCCGCGGTGACCTGCCACGAACACCCGCGCCGACCGGTCCAGCTGCATCATGCGGTGCAGGCTAACCAGGCATCCATCGGTCGTCATTGCGGGCCGGATGGCAGCGGACCGGTCCGATCGGCACTGTCGCGAACCGCACGGCCCGGGGACGATGACCTCATGCGCACCGATCGTCCGGGCCCCGGTGGTCCGGAGAACTCCGACCTGTTCCGCGACTTCGTGGCGACCGGGTCGTCCCGGGCGCGTGAGATCCTGGTCGAGCGGTACGCCGGACTCGCCGTCCACATCGCCCGCCGGTACCGCCGGCCCACCGTGGCCGAGGACGACCTCCGCCAGGTGGCGATGCTCGGGCTGGTCAAGGCGGTCGACCGGTTCGACCCCGACCGTGGGGTCGACTTCGTCTCGTTCGCCGGCCGGACGATCGAAGGCGAGATCAAGCGCTACTTCCGTGATGCCAGCTGGCAGGTCCGGGTTCCCAGGAGTGCCAAGGAACTCCACCTCCGGGTGCGGCGCGGGGCGGAGGAGTTGAGCCGGGTGACCGGCCGGGAGCCGTCCGTCGACGACCTCGCCGAGCACCTCGGGCTCGACCGCGACCGGGTCCGGACCGGCCTCGCCGCCGGTGCCGCCTACCGCCCCTACGACCTGGACGAGGCACGCCCCGTCGTGGCCGAGGAGTCGTCGTTCGACCGCTGTCTCGACCGGCAGATCGTCAGCGAGCTGCTCGGCCGGCTGTCGGAACGACAACGCACGATCGTCCACCTGCGGTTCTTCGACGATCGCTCCCAGCGGGAGATCGCCGATGCGGTCGGTGTCTCGCAGATGCACGTCTCACGCCTCCTGCGTGCCTCGTTCGCCCAGATGCGGGCCGACCTCGAGGGCGACCGGCCGGGCGCACTCACGGCCGATGCGGTCTGAGGCGATGAGCGACCCCGTCCATCACCTCACGTCGACCTTCGCCGTCGACGACCTGCGGTGGATCGTGTCGAAGCCGGCACCGTTCGCCACCGTGACGGTGCCGATGCCCAGCCGGGTGGTCGACGCCGTGGATCGGGTCGAGCTCGAGTGGCGGAACCTGCGCCGGGACCTGCTCGGGATGTGGCCGGAGGAGTTCGTCGAACGGATCGACGCGTTGATCGACGGACGGGACCACCGGCGGGGTTCGGCGATGGTCGTCGTCCAGTCCGCCGACGGCACCTCGTTCGCCGACACGCTCTCCGTCCCGGCAGGTCCGTCGGTCACGGTCGGGGACGCACCCGCCGTCGTGTCGATCATCGAGGACCGCCAACGCCATCTCCCCCACGTCGTCGTCACGGCCGACCGTGTCGGTGCGGACATCGTGGTCCACGACGGGGGTGCGGTCGTCCTCTGCGAACACGTCGTCGGCACGACCGAGTACCTCCACCCGGGTCATCCGGGTGGGTGGTCGCAGCGCCGGTTCCGGGAACGGTCGGAGCAGTCGTGGGAGCGCAACGTCGCCGGTCTCGTCGAGACGGTGCTCGCTGCGGCCGCCTCGGTCCGGGCGGTGCTCGTCGCCGTCGCCGGTGAGACGCGCGCCCGATCGGCCGTCGCCGCCGCCGTGCGCAGCACCCACCACGACTCCCCGGTCGAGGTGGTCGAGATCGCCGCTGGCGACGCCGACGGTATCGTCGCCGAGTCGGAGCAGCGGGTGCTCGACCTCCACACCCGACTCCAGCAGCGGGTGCTCGAGCGACTGCAGGCCGGCCACGGCGCGGTCGCCGGGATCGGTTCGGTGCAGGCCGCCCTCGTCGATGGGCGGGTGGCGACCCTGCTCGTACCGGACACGGCCCGGCGGGGTCCCGGCACACCGACCCCGGCCAATCTCCTGGTGCGCGACGCCCTCAGGTCGTCGGCGACCGTCGTCGTCGTCCCCGATCTCGGCGACGGCGTCGCGGCGTTCACCCGGTGGTGACGGCATCCACCG
>JBBAUQ010000162.1:0-3675 GCA_040398125.1 Solirubrobacterales bacterium
AGCAGGCGAAGGCCCTCGACCGCCTGGCCGCCCGCCTCGGAGGTGGGCTGACGTCCGAGCCGCTGGTCGCCCGCCAGGGGGACGGTCTCGGCCCGGAGGCGCTCGACGAGATCACCCGTCGTCGACCGAGCGGGGTCGTGCTGTTCTCCCTCGAGACGGTGCAGCACCACCACCTGATCGACCTCGACGCACTGCAACGGTGCTGGGCGTGCGGTGGGGTCCTCGGACTGCTGGTGGAGAACCTCACCTTCACCGACCCGTCCGGCTTTGCGGCCTTCGCCGACTACGCCTCGGCGATGAACCTCGTCCGGCGCCGCGACCGCTCGGTCGACTGGCTCGAACTGGTCAACCTGGTGGGCCGGTGAGGCGCCGGACGATCGCCGTCACGGTCGGTGGAACCGTCGCCGGTGCGGCGCTGCTCGCCGTGGTCGGACCGCTGATCTACGCCGAGTTGCGGGGCGAGCCGGCCTCGCTCGTGAGCGAGCGGATCGTCAACGACGGCATCATCACGGCCACCGAGTTGGAGGGCACCTGGGAGATCGGTGAGGGCTCGCTCGTGGGGTACCGCGTCGTGGAGAAGATCGGTCTGGCCGACCTGGTCGCCGTGGGCCGCACACCGGAGGTGACCGGGACCTTCACGGTGACCGCCGGCTCGTTGACCGCCGCCGACTTCGAGGTCGACATGGCGACCTTCGCGAGCGATCGTTCCCAGCGCGACGACAAGTTCCGGACCGACATCATGGATGTCGTCGAGCACCCCACGTCGACGTTCGTCCTCACCGAACCGGTCGAGTTGCCGGTCTCGACCACCGTCGCCACGATGGAGCCGTTCCAGGCGACCGGAGACCTGCAACTCCGGGGCACCACCAGACAGGTGACGTTCGACATCTACGCCGTGATCGACGCCGGCCGGCTCCGGCTCACGGGGTCGACCGAGATCGTCTTCTCGGAGTGGGGCATCCCCAATCCCTCGGTCCCCGAGGCCTTCATCTTCACCGAGAACTCGGGGACGCTCGAGTTCGACCTCGCCTTCGACCCGCCCACCTGATCCCTGAGGAGGACCCCCGATGCCGTTCGTGACGCTGCCGACCGACATGGAGATGTACTACGAGGTGGAGGGCTCCGGTCCGCCGCTCCTGCTCATCATGGGCACCGCCTCGAGCCACGACACGTGGGACGGCCAGGTCGCCGCCTACCGCGACCACTACACCTGCATCACCTACGACGCCCGCGGGACCGGACGGTCGACGCACACGGCCGAGCCGACGGCCTACACGATGCGGTCGCTCGCCGACGACGCCGCAGCGCTCGTCCGGGCGATCGACTGCGGCCCGGTGCACGTGTCGGGTCTCTCGCTCGGTTCGGCGACGGCGCAGGAACTGACCATCAACCACCCCGATCTCGTGCGCACCGTGCAACTGCACTGCACCTGGGGGTTCTCCGACGAGTGGTTCTGCCGGATGATCGACACCATGGAGGTTCCGGTGCTCGCCGGCGACATGGCGATGTACATCCGCCTGGCCATGATGTGGGTGGCGAGTCCGCACTTCGTGAACGAGCGCCCGGCCGACGTCGAGGCGTTCGAGCGGGGTTTCCTCCTCGAGAACCCGTACCCGCCGTCGCAGGCGGGCATCCTCGGGCACTTCCACGCCGACAAGACCCACGACACCCTCGACCGGCTCGGCAGCATCTCGGTGCCGACGCTGGTCACGTCCGGTGAGGTCGACTGGCAGGTCCCGACCCGCTACGGACTCGAGGTGCACCGGCGGATCCCCGGTGCCGAGTTGCACGTCTTCGCCGGACCGCAGTCGAGCCACATCGCCTTCCACGAGATGCCCGACGAGTGGAACCGGTTCACGCTCGACTGGCTGCACGCGCACGCCTGACCCGGAGCGCCCCGGCGCCACGTGCCGGGGTCAGGTCGGGGTGAGACCGAGGATCCGGCCGATCTCGGCGACGAGGTCGGTCACACCGGGCACGATGGCCGGTTCGAGCGTGGGGCTGAACGGGATCGGCGCCGTCCGGGCGCCGAGCCGGTACGTTCGCAGCCCCCGCTGGTCGGGCACCGCCTCGCGGACCTGGGCTAGGACCTCGGCACCGAACCCCCCGACGGTCCAGCTCTCGTGGGCCGCCAGCACGGTGCCGGTCCGCGACGCCGACCGGGCGACGGTCTCGATGTCGAGCGGCACGATGGAGCGCAGGTCGATCACCTCGACCGAGACGCCGTGATCGGCGGCGAGCTGCTCGGCGGCGGCGACGGCGTGGTTCACCATGTTGGAGTACGAGACCACGGTGATGTCGTCGCCCTCGCGGACGACGGCTGCGCTGCCGAGCGGCACCGTGAAGTCGCCCTCGGTGACGGCGGCGCGCTGGCCGGTGATCTTCTTGTGTTCGAGGTAGATCACCGGGTCGGGATCGGCGATGGCGGCGCGCAGCAGACCCTTGGCGTCGTTGCCGTTGGAGGGGGCGACCACCTTGAGGCCGGGGATGTTGCAGAACATCCCCTCGAGGCTCGACGAGTGCTGGGCACCCGACGACCCGCGGATGCCGTCGGAGGCCCGCAGCACGATCGGCACCGACGTCTGCCCACCGAACATGTAGCGGAACTTGGCCGCCTGGTTGACGATCTCGTCCATCGCCCCGAGGGTGAACTCGACGAAGCTCATCGATGCGACGACCTTCAGCCCGGCGGCCGACGCACCGACGGCGAGTGCGACGATCAGCGACTCCGAGATCGGCATGTCGACGACCCGCTCGGGCCCGTAGCGGTCGAGCAGACCACGGAACTGGCCGAAGTTGCCGCCCCAGCTGATGTCCTCGCCGACGACGATGACGTCGGGGTCCTCGTCCATGGCGAAGTGCATCGCCTCGAGCGTCGCCTGGCCGAAGGTCATACGACGGGTGCTCATCGCGGCACCCCTGCTGCCCAGACGCCGTCCATGGCGTCGGCCGGATCGGGGAACGGCGACTCGAGCGCGAAGCGGTGCGCCTCGGCGACGGCGTCGTCGACGTCGGTCCGCAGCGCCGCCACGTCGTCGGCCGTGAGCAGGCCGCTCCCGACCGCATGCTGCACGAAGCGTTCGATCGGGTCGCGGTGCTCCCGGGTCTCGGCGACCTCGTCGCGCGACCGGTACTCCTCGGCGTCGCCGACGTAGTGGCCGCTGTGGCGGTACGTGTCCATGTTGAGGAGCGTGGCGCCCTCGCCCGACCTCGCCCGGTCGAGCGCCCGGCCGGCCGCGGCGAGCACGGCGAGGAGGTCGTTGCCGTCGATCGACTCCCCGGCCATCCCGTACCCGGCCGCCCGCACGGAGATGTCGGTCACCGCCGTCGTCCGGGCGGCAGCGGTGAACTGGGCGTAGCGGTTGTTCTCACAGACGAACACGACGGGGAGACGGTGGACGCCGGCGAAGTTCAGCGACTCGTGGAAGGTCCCCTTGTTGACGGCGCCGTCGCCGAAGAAGCACACGGCCACGTCGGGACGGCGGCGGTAACGGATCGCCAGCGCGGCGCCGGTGGCGATGCCGAAGCCGCCGCCGACGATGCCGTTGGCACCGAGCATCCCGATCGAGAAGTCGGCGACGTGCATCGAGCCGCCCCGGCCCCGGCAGGCACCGGTCTCCTTGCCGTACAACTCGGCGAACATCGCCCCGAGGGAGATGCCCTTGGCGATCGCGT
>JBBAUQ010000163.1:0-3667 GCA_040398125.1 Solirubrobacterales bacterium
GCCGGGCCAACGAAGCCAAGGCCAACGCCCAGAAGGCCAAGGACGACGCCATCGACATCTGAGAGGCGAGCGAGGCTCGCCAGGGGTTGGGGCAGGGGTAGGGGTAGTTTTGAATCATATCGGCCGGGTCTCGGACTCCGTCTCTTACGGTGTTAGGTTTTTCCTACCCCAACCCCTATCCCGACCCCCACCCCTAATCGGTCAGTCTTGCCAATCCGCCGGGAGTCCTTTGCGTGGGGGCTCCACGCCATGTCGAATCCCGCTCTCTCCTCCTGGGCCCGCAACGTCGCCCCTTCACCGACCCTCGCCGTCGATGCCAAGGCGAAGGCCCTCAAGGCCGCCGGCAAGGACGTCGTCGGCTTCGGCGTCGGCGAGCCCGACTTCGACACCCCGCAGTTCGTCAAGGACGCCTGCGCCAAGGCCCTGGCCGACGGCCAGACCAAGTATGCCCCCACGCCGGGCATCCCCGCCCTCCGCAAGGCCATCGCCGAAGACTACACCCGTCGCGGCTTCACCGGCATCGCCGACGCCAACGTCGTCGTCTCCCCGGGCGGCAAGATGTCCTGCTACCTCGCCATCCTCGCCACGATCAGCGCCGGCGACGAAGTCATCATCCCGGCCCCGTATTGGGTGAGCTACCCTGAGATGGTGAAGCTCGCCGGCGGCACGCCCGTCGTCGTCAACGCCGAGGACGTCACCGGTTTCAAGATCACCCCGGCTCAGCTGACCGCCGCGCTCACCCCGAAGACGCGCATGGTCATCATCAACAGCCCGTCCAACCCGACCGGCGCCGTCTACACCCGCGCCGAGCTCGAAGCCCTCGTGGCCATCTGCGTGAAGGCCAACGTCTGGATCATGTCCGACGAGATCTACGAGAACCTCGTCTATGACGGCCAGACCACCTGCAGCCCGGCGACCTTCTCGCCTGAAGCCGCCCGCCTGACCATCACCGTCTCCGGCTACGCCAAGAGCTACTCCATGACCGGCTGGCGCCTCGGCACCCTCGTCGCCTCCGACAAGGCCCTCGCCGCCGCCGTGGCCGACCTGCAGAGCCAGATCTCGTCTAACGCCACCACCTTCGCGCAGTTCGGCGCCCTCGCCGTGCACCAGCACCCCGACAAGGCCAAGGCCTCCCTCGCCGAGATGGGCGCCGTCTTCGATAAGCGCCGCCTCAACCTCCTCGCCGGCCTCAACGCCATCCCTGGCCTGACCTGCTACCGCTCGCAGGGCGCGTTCTACCTCTTCCCGAACATCAAGTCGTTCGGCCTGACCTCCGCCCAGTTCGCCGACCGCCTGCTCGAAGAAGAGCTCATGGCCGTCGTCCCGGGTTCCGCGTTCGGCTCCGAAGGCTACATCCGCCTCAGCTACGCGACCTCCGACCAGGTCATCGCCCAGGGCCTTGAGCGCCTCGCCCGTTTCTGCGCTAAGCTGAAGAAGTAAGTGCAGCTAGGGGACACGTGGGCACGGTGACACGTGGACAAGGGGACGGCACCCGGTGCCGTCCTTTTTTGTGCCTGGTTCGAGGTAGGGGCACGACCGCGTCGTGCACTAGTGTCAGCCGCGAGAGAAAGCGTCGGGTGGCGTCACGCTGAATCTGCCCATGTCGAAGCGCAGGCCCTCCGTGGTGAACGGGGTAACGTCGTCACCCGGTACATAGCAGAATTCCAGCGTGTACTCATTACGATTTGAGATGAAGAGAATGACGCCTGCGCCTGTTTTTTCGTCTGCCCAATAGGCCGTGTCCGCATGGACGATCACGCGATCCAGCGTGGTGAGGTCAGCCGAAGCGATTCCGCTGACGAAGAACCCGCAATTGAACTCTCCATGTCCGCTGTCGTGTGATTTGGTGATTTCCAGGGAGATATCCTGAGGAATGCCGATTCGTTCGCGAATCAGCTTCATGGCTTCGTCATGGAAAACTTTGCGCGACTCACGTGTCGTCTCCTTGCTTTTTGCATCAGGCGGCATCACGGAGCATTTTTCCATGTCAAGCCTCAGGCCTTCGATGCGGAAAGGGGTCATGTCGCCATCAGGCGCAAAGAAGAAGTGCAGCGTATATTCCCTTCTATTTAGGACAAAAAGAGAGACGAACGCGCCGGACTTTTCGCTCGCCCAGTAAGCCCTGATTCCAAAGACCGTCGTCACGCGGTCGTCTGTCGTGAGATCAGTCGAAGCGATGCCATCGACATGGAAAGAACAACATAATCCTGTCGGCGAGTAGTCCTCCGATTGCGTGACTTCTAAAGAGATATCCTGAGAAATACCGATTCGTTCGAGAATCAGCTTCATGGCTTCGTCGTGGACAACCTTGCGGGCTTCCGGCGTGGTTTCGTTGCTTTTCACGACAAGGCGATGTTGTCCCGGTGCTAGGCCGGGTCAACAGGGGATGGGGTCACTAGGGCAGCACGCGGTGCTGCCCCTACCTCAAGTCAGGCCGGCTCTACGAGAATACAGGGCATTCCGGCGGCGTCGGCGGCTTCCTTGCCGCGCGGGCTGTCTTCGATGACGACGCAGTCGGCGGGCTTCAGGCCGAGGCGATCCGCCGCGGCGAGGAAGAGGTCAGGGTGCGGCTTGGAGCGCACGGCGTCTTCGGCGGTGATGACCGCGTCGAAGAGGTGCGTGATGTCGATGCGCTTGAGCGTGGTGTGCACGTGGTCGCGACGTCCGGCCGAAGCGACGGCGGTCTTGTGGCCGAGGCCGCGGACGTGGTGGACGACGGCTACGACTTCGTGGCGGGCGGTGACGTCCTTGGCGAGGTGCTCCTCGAGGAACTCATGGCCGTCGGCGAGCAGCTGCTCGACGTTCAGGTCGAAGCCGTAGTCGGCCTTGAGGCGCTTGCAGGTGTCGACGGCGGACATGCCACCCATCGAGCAGAAGAGGGGCCAGGGGAAATCGAACGGACGGCCGATCTGCTTGCTCACGATATGAGTCCAGCTGCGGTGGTGGATCCACATGGAGGCCGCGAGGGTGCCGTCGCAGTCGAAGATCCAGCCCGGACGGGAGAGGAGGGCCGGGTCGAAGGGAATCATCTTGGACATGGCGATCAGCGCATGCCGGGGAAACCGCCGCCCGGGAAACCGCCGCCGGGCATGCCGCCGCGGCCGCCGCCCATCTGGCCCATGCGACGCATGAGCTCCTTACCCTTGCCGCCTTTCATCATGCGCATCATCTCGCGCATCTGGGAGAACTGCTTGATCAGCGCGTTGACGTCGCTGACCTGGGTGCCCGAGCCCTTGGCGATGCGCTGGCGGCGGGAGCCGTTGAGGATGTCGGGATTGCGACGCTCCTTCTTGGTCATCGAAAGCACGATGGCTTCGGTCTTGGCGAGGTGCTTCTCCTCCTTGGCGCCGACCTGGATGCCGCCCATGCCGGGCATCATCTTCATGATGTCGCCGAGGGGGCCCATCTTCTTCATCTGCGACATCTGCGCGAGGAAGTCCTCGAGGTCGAAGTCGGCCTTCTTCATCTTCTCGGCCAGACGCTCCGCTTCCTTGTGGTCGACGACCTCCTGGGCCTTCTCGACGAGGGAGACGACGTCGCCCATGCCCAGGATGCGCTGGGCCATGCGGTCCGGGTGGAAGGTGTCGAAGTCCGAGGACTTCTCGCCCGTGCCCATGTAGCGGATCGGGACGCCCGTGACGGACTTCATCGACAACGCGGCGCCACC
>JBBAUQ010000164.1:0-3654 GCA_040398125.1 Solirubrobacterales bacterium
CAAGGCCGAGCTCTACGAGATCGCCACCAAGCTGAACATCAAGGGCCGCTCGAAGATGAGCAAGGCCGAACTCGCCAAGGCGATCAAGAACGCTTCCTGAAGCCGACCGGCGGGGTCAACCGCCGGTCGCCGAGAAGTGCTGGTAGTCGCGGGCCCCGGTCCAGTCCCCGCCCCACTCCCAGCCGATCCTGTCGAAGGCCCGGATCACCGCTCCGCCCCGTCCGACCATGCCGCGGCGCCGGGGGGTACGGTCGGCGAAGGGCCGGCCGGCCGGTGGGGATACGTAGCTGCCGACGACGTAGGGGTTCTCCACGGGGTTGATGTCGATCGCCGCACCGAAGGCATGCTGTGACCAGACGCCGGGGCGCCCGGCGATCTCGCGACAGTTGAAGGCCGAGGTGTTGTCGGCCCGCATCGAGCGGCGATCACTGGCCCCGTAGGCATCGACCAGCCGCATCCGGCGAATCCTGAAGTGGTTCTCATAGAGCTGGCGCATCACCCAGACGATCGGTTTCGCGTAACGGGCACGGACGACCAGGTAACCGCGGTCGAGGCGGCCCTTGAAGTTCCAGTGGGTCACCCGGACCAGCCTGAGCTGCCTCAACGGGACCGGGCAGCCGGGCCGCCAGGAAACCCCGGACATCCGTTCCCTCAGGTCACGGTCCAGCCGCTCGACACTCCCTTGAAACCGCTCGGGGCGGTCAGCCGTCCCGTCCCCGGCAGGGGTCAGCAGGAGCGGGACCAGTCCGGCGATGAGCGCCACGGAAAGGAAGCTGCGGCGAGCCATGTCGGAAGGCTAGTAAGTGGAGCGCCCCACGGGGCAGACCTCGGAGCGACGGGCCTCGAATAGCATCGGCCGGTGGCGATCATCGATGAATACGCCGGCTTCCTGGTGGACCTCGACGGCGTAGTCCTGCTCGGCGAGGACTTCCTGCCGGGGGCGAGCGACGCACTGGCTGAACTGAGTGCCCGCGGGCTGCCCTTCGCCTTCGTCACGAACAACCCGCGGCTTGCCCCGGGAGAGCACGCCGAGCTGCTGAGGGCCGACGGCATCGAGGTCGAAGACGACCAAGTGGTCACTGCGGCCTCGGCCCTGGTCGACCTGACCCGGGAGGAACTCGGGCCCGGGATACGGGTGATCGCCACCGGCACCGGATCCTTCCTCGCCCAGCTGGGGGAGGCTGGGTTCGAGGTGCTGGCCCTCGACGACTGGCCCGAGGCCGAGGCCGTCCTCGTCTCGGGTCACGAGGACTTCACCTACGCCGAGATCCGGGCGGCAGCGATGGCCGCGCGTGCAGGTACCCCCCTCCTGGCGACCGGTCGTGATCCGACGATGCCGATGCCGGACGGACCCTGGCCCGGGACCGGGGCACTGCTGGCAGCGATCGAGACGGCCGCCGGGGTCGAGGGACTGGTCACCGGCAAACCGGCACCGGCGATCTTCCGGGCGGCCCTGACGGTGATCGGGGATCCCCGGCCGGCGGCGATGATCGGCGACCGGCTGGATACCGACATCGCCGGAGCGGCCAAACTCGGTCTGGACGGCATCCTGGTCGGACCGGGTGACGGTCAGCCGATCCCGGGACAGGATTCCGGCGAGCCCCCGAGGTACAGGATTGCCGGGCTGGTGAATATCCTCGACTGACCTGCCATGGCCCTCGCCGCCCTCCTCCTCTACACCGCCTTCTTCCTCTCGGCCTTCATCCTCCGACCGATCCTGCTGAAGGCCGCGACCGGTACTGCCGGTTTCCGCAGCGGCGGCAACGAGGCCGGCCTGGTCGGGCGCCTCTCGGGGGTGCTCTTCGTGCTCGCCGCGCTGATCGGATTCCTGGCCCCGGTCCTGGCCATGACCGGCACGGTCGAGCCGATCGGGGCGATCGATCCCGGGTGGCTCAACTGGGTCGGGCTGGTGGTGGCCGTGGTCGGCTCGATGCTGGCGCTGCTGGCCCAGGGCGGCCTCGGGACGGAGTGGCGGGTCGGGGTCGATCCCGAGGAGTCGACCGAGCTGGTCACCGCCGGCCTCTACAGGTATTCGCGCAACCCGTTCTTCTCGGGGGTACTGGTGCTGGCGCTCGGCATGGCGATGGTCGTGCCGAGTCCCCTGGCGCTGGCCGGGCTGGCCTGCTTCATCCTCGGGATCGAGCTCCAGGTGAGGGTAGTCGAGGAGCCCCACCTGGCCTCACTCCACGGTGAGAGCTATCGCGAGTACGCGGCGGCGGTCGGTCGGTTCGCTCCGGGCATCGGCAGGCTGGACGACCGGGCCTAGCCGTCGTCGGAGGCCGGCTCGGCGGTGGTACGGGCGGCCTGGGCCGCCAGTCGCTTGTCGTGGGTTCGGACCTCGGAGAGGATCCGTTCGAGGCGCTCCTCGTCGGAGTGGTCGACGTGGGTCATGGTCCCGGCGATCCCCGGGTGGACCTCGGCGATCGCCCGGTACATCGCCTGGGCGACGGCCCGGTAGGCCGGGTGGCCCTCACGGCCGGAGCGAAGCTCGATCAGCTGCATCGCCTCACGGGCGTTCAGGTCCAGCACGTAACGGATCCGGTAACCGAGGCAGAGCGCGTAAGGGGCCAGCTCCGGTCGGCCGGTCTCGACCAGCCGAGCGAACTCGTCTCCCGAGATCTCCAGTGCCTGGCGGTAGCGGTCCTCCGCCCCGGCCTCGGCCAGCTCACCCGGCACCTCGGCACCGAGGTCGGGGCTGAGTGTCTGCCACTGGCAGGTGAGGATGCGGTGACGCTGGAGGTCACGGAAGGCGCCGTAGTCCGAGACGATCTCGAAGCGGTATGAGACGGCCTCGAAGCCACGACCGGGACGGTGGCGGCGGTTGCGGCGGTCACCGACCGCGGCGCCGAGCAGCTCGGCCCTCTGCTCATGGTCGAGTCCGGCCACGGCCTGGCGGATGGCGGCCTCGCTGTCGGCCGAACCCTCGAACAGGCAGCTGACCAGGAGGTCTTCCTCGGTGCCACGCACGGCGACCAGCTCGACGGTCGAGCCGGATGCCTCCCCCTCGGAGCGATCGAGTCCGAGCCGGGCGACCCACCGTCCGGTCGCCTCACGGCGCTCCTCCAGGTAGGAGATCCACTCCCCGCCCCGGTCGGGCCGCGAGACCCGTGAGACGAAGCTCGGCATCACCTTGTTCAGCTCGTCGAGGATCATCCCGCCGAACTGGCGGGCCTCGGGCAGCGGCGAGGCCATCAGCCTGAGCAGGAGCTGTTCATAGGCCTGGCCCGAAGCGAAGATCCCGACGTGGCTCAGGGTCGAGGCCGGCAGGAGGCCGCGCAGGAGATCGAGGGCCTTGGCCCGGATCGAGGACTGCCAGGCCCGCTCGGGCTCCTCCCCCCGGGGGAAGCGCTCGGCGGCCCAGGCCTCGACCACCGGCAGCAACTCGGAGTAGATCGAGAAGACCCGGTCCATCGCCTCGGCGTAGGCCGGATCCAGCTCATCATCGCGGTAGTACCGGTAACCGCTGCCGGGCATCGGGCGGTCATAGGGGATGTAGCGGGTGGACTGCTCGAGGTAGGCGGCCAGACGGCCCCGCTGGAGCTGCTTGGTGAGGATGTTGGAGACCCACTCGCAGGCGATGTGGGCGCCACCGACCTGGGCGATCGAGTCATCTCCGTAGCCGACGAAGATCCGGTCGTAGAGGTCGGCCGCCCG
>JBBAUQ010000165.1:0-3649 GCA_040398125.1 Solirubrobacterales bacterium
TACCGGTATGACCCCGATCTGATGAAGGTGATCATCGTCGAGGTGACCAGGGCGGCCAACTCGTTCGGCCAGACCCACCTGGACCAGATCGACTCTGCCTACAGGTTGATCGCCAACATCGTCGCCGAGGGCCAGGAGCGCGGCGACTTCCGCAGGGAGGTCGATCCGTACTTTGCCTCGATGGCCTTCTACGGGGTCATCGAGCAGCTGTTGACGGGATGGATTTTCGGGATCGTGCCCGGGGGGGAGGCCGGGTTCGACCGGGCCCGGGAGCTGGTCGTGAGCACGGTCTGCGACGGGCTTGAAAGCAGGTAGCCGGGCCCTGACCGTGCCGGGTGTTCCGGGGCCGTATGGCTATTGTTCGGCAGATGGAGAATGACATCGTAAGAAGGCTCACCTGGAGCGCGATGCTCACGGTGACCAGCGCAATTGCCAGCCTGCTAGCGGCACGAGTGGCCGCGATCGCCTATCGCCGCTTCTTCAACGAGGAACCGCCGGAGTAGGTTTGTCACCAACCGATCCAAATCGGCCGGACTCCGAGAAGACCATCGGGGAGCTGATCTTCGAGGTAACCGAGCAGACCACGATCCTCATTCGCGAGGAGATCGAGCTTGCCAAGGCCGAGATCACCGAGAAGGTCCAGACCCTCGCGCGCGGCTCGGTCGTCGGGATCGTGGCCGGGGTGCTGGCGTTCCTCGCCTTGATCCTGCTGATGCACGCCTTTGCCCTCGGTCTGAACTCCCTCTTCTTCGAAGGCGAGCCGTGGGCCGGCTACCTGATCGAGGCCGTCCTGTTCATCATCGCGGCCGTTGGGGCCGGCTGGTTCGCCTGGCGTTCCTTCGAGGAGACCGGTGCACCGGTACCGAGCGAGGCGATCGAGGAAGCCCAGAAGACGAAGGCCGTCCTGATGCCCGGTGAGGAGGACCGTTGAATTCGCCTGAGCAGAACGGTCCCGGTTCCGAGCCGCCCGTGCCGGAGGGCCTCGGATCGGCAGGATCCCCCGCAAGGCCCCCGAGTCCCGGAGCGCCTTCGCGTCCCGGTGCCGACGTACCTGCCCCGGGCAGACCGGTCAACGATCCGACCGGTCCGGGAGAGAAGCGGTCGGCCGAGCAGATCAGGGCCGACATGGATGCCCGTCGCAGGGAACTGAGCAGCTCGGTCGACACCCTTCGCGACAAGGTCGTCGAGGCAACCGACTGGCGCGGACAACTACGCAAGCACCGCAAGCAGATACTGATCGGCGCCGTTGCGACCGGTTTCGTGGTCGGTGGCCTGATGGCCCTCCGGCGCCGCTGATTCAGCCGTAGGACTTGCGCCGGAAGAGGTCGTCGGTCAGGGAGGCGACCCGGTCGAGGAAGAGGATCCCGTCCAGGTGATCGATCTCGTGCAGCAGGCAACGTGCCTCGAAGCCACTCGACTCGATTTCATCGTCACCGACATCGACCCTGACCGACAGCGGCCGACGGACGTTGGCAGTCAGGTCCGGGAGGCTGAGGCAGCCTTCACGACGGATCTCGGTCTCGGCCGAGGTGGTCGTCACCTTCGGGTTGACCAGGACGAGCAGCCCGAGCGGGTCCTCGACCTTCGGGTGGCCGGTGAGGTCGACCACGGCGATCCGGACCGGCTCACCGATCTGGGGCGCGGCAAGCCCGACGCAGTGATCGAAGGAACGCATCGTGTCCAACAGGTCAGTGACGACCCGATCCACATCCGTCGGCTGGGCCGGCGTGCAGATCTGCTTGAGGATCGGGTCCGGATACTGGATTACTTCACGAACGGCCATGCCCGGCCAGACCTAGGAGCCGGTCGGAGTCCGGGGACTTCCAACTGCGGGCATCAGAGGGGCTCGGTCTGCAGTTCGGCCAGTGATACCTCGAGACCGCCGGACTGGGCGAAGCTCGCGAGCTCGGCGTCCAGATCGCTCCCGTCACCGGGCACCGAGACCTCCATGATCAGGGTGTAGAGGGGGCTCTCGCCGGAACCGGTCCGGCGGGTCCTCAGGTCGGTGATATTTACCCCGAGGCCGGCCAGCAGCTGGGCCGTCTCATGGACTATCCCGGGCCGGTCGGGACCGTAGACCGTGAGCACATGGGTCGGCTCACCTCCGCGGTCCAGGCTCGGCAGCCGGGTGACGGAGAGGCCGTCGAGGCCGAGTTCGTCGGCGACTTCGGTGAGACTTCGATCGAGGGCCTCGATGTCGCAGTCATCCGGCACGGAAACGATCAGCATCACGGCGAACTGGCCGTGCAGGATCGACATCTGGGAGTCATCCACGTTACCGCCGACCTCGACGAGGACGCCCGTTATCCCGGCGACGATCCCGGGACGATCGCCACCGATCGCCGCTAGCGCCAGGTTCATCGCCCGCTGCCGACCAGTTCGGCCGGGACCACACCGAGGGCGACGAGGCCCGGTCCGGCCTGGCAGCCCAGCACGGTCGACATCTCATCGAGGAAGACGCCCTCGTTCCCGAACACCTCCCGGCAGTGGTCGGCCAGGCTTGCCGCCAGCTCGGGAGCCTGGATGTGCTGAGCGGTCCAGAGGTACTCGGTCCCTTCTGATGCCTTCTCCGTGGCGATGTCGCGCAGGCGCTGCATGGCCCTCTTCTGGGTACGGACTTTCTCGACCGGTTCGACCGTCTCCTTGAGGGTGATGATTGGCTTGATCTTCAGGGCGCTCCCGATCCAGGCCTCGGCGTTACCGATCCGTCCCCCCTTCTCAAGGTATTCGAGGGTGTCGACCATGATCCAGTTCTCCATCTTCTCTCGAGCCGCCATGACCCGGTCTACCGTCTCCTGGGTGCTTGCGCCATCGGCCACCGCATTACTGGCGGTCAACATCGCGAATGCAAGGCCGCCGGCAGTGATCTTCGAGTCGACCACGGTGATCCGCTCGCCGCCCTTGCCCTCGGATTCGAGTTGCTCGGCAGCCTGCCGGGCAGCCTCATAGGTTCCCGAGATGGCCGCCGAAAGGTGGATCGAGACGATGGTCTTGCCCTGCTCCAGCAGGGGCTCGTACACCTCCATGAAGTCACCGATCGAGGGTTGGGAGGTCGTAGCGAGGGTCGGGCTCTCAATTACGTCGCGGTAGAACTGGCCGTAATCGTCAATCTCGTTTTCGGGCTGCTGCTCGCCGTTCAAGATGACGTAGAGGTTGACCACATCGATTCCCAGCCGTTCCCGGTCCTCGGGAGAGATGGAGGCTGTCGAGTCGGTTACCAGGGCGATTCCGGAGTCCTCGGCCATTACGCGGTTTTATCAGAGAATGGGTAGAGGACGGGCGGGAGCCAGACATGAGTCCGGGAGCAGGCCGACCGGTCGGGCGTTCTCCGGGAGGCGGACCTGTCGAGGCGCTACCCTTTAGGGAGAAGCAGAAGGGTAATCCGAATGACCGAGAAACCTACTGAAGCCATCACCCTCACCGACCAGGCGGTCGAGAAGATCTCCGAGTTGATTGGGGAGGACCCAGACGGGGCCACCCAGGCGCTGCGGGTTGCCGTGCGCGGCGGTGGCTGCTCGGGATTCCAGTACGCCCTGGCCTTCGACCAGCCAGGGGAAGACGACCATGTCTTCGAGCACCGGGGAGTCTCGGTGGTGGTGGACAAGGTCAGCATGCAGTTCGTTTTCGGCTCCGAGGTCGACTACGTCGA
>JBBAUQ010000166.1:0-3560 GCA_040398125.1 Solirubrobacterales bacterium
CCCGGCGCGCCCCGCCGCCCAACCCCGGCGCACACCCTTCGGCTCGGACCCCGGGCCCACCCCGCCCAACCCCCGGCCCCGCCCCCGGACCCACCCCGGCGCGCCCCGCCGCACGCCCTTCGGCTCGGACCCCGGCCCCGGTCTCGGGCGCCCGAGATTCTGCTTCTCTGAGCCCGCCCGAAGTTCCCAATCCCGCCCCTGAGCTCTTGGGTGGCAGCCTTATGCTTCCTGGAATCGCGTTCTCATTTTTGCGCGTGTTTTCCAAATACCCCAAGAACTCCTACACCCGCGCGCATGCTGCTTCAACTTGAAGCTCTTGGTGTATTTGGGAATCCGGGTCCGGGTCCGAGCCGGGGACTGGGTGTCGGGGCCGGGGATGGTGCGCAGGGTTGAGTAGGGCCGGGCAATGGGTACCCAAGTTCCGGGTTCTGGGCCGAGTCCGCGGCTCCCACAACACCCGACATTCTCCGGAGGTGCCCAATGCATATGCACAATGTCGCCATCGCACTTTGCGACTGCGCGCCCCGCAGGTGTGTTCACAACGGCAGGCGCCGTTCAAGCGCGCGAGGAGCTCTTGGAGCTCGAGGCGCCGCTGCTCGAGGCCGCCGCCTTCGGGTCGGCGCCGGCTTTGCCAGGGGCCGGCGGAGCCTCATGAAACACCCTCAGAAGCGTGTGGGCCTCGATCACCTTCGGCTTCACAAGAACAAGAAGAGCGGGAAGGTTCTGAGGGGCCAGTCGCACTGGATAGCCTTGCGCCGCTTGCTCCCCGGGAGCTTCAGGGTCACCGACACCTCCGCAATCACAGGCTCCGCGATCATGTTCGCCTGATCCGCTTCGGAGGTGCGCGTGATGGCCCAACAGAGGTGCCCCCGATGCTCCGCCGCATCCAAGGTGCCCGCGGACGCCACGACGTTCTTCAGGCGCCCGTCCAAGGCCAACGACTTCCCCTCGGGGTGACGCCCTTCGCCCGCCGCAGGCAAGCCCACTTTCTCGTGCAGGCTCTTGGTCCAGTACATGTCCTTGAGCTCAGTGCTGAGCACAGGGATCACGAGCTCACGAGCGGCGAAGCGGCGCATGGTCCAGACCTCCGTCTTCAGGGACCCTTTGGCGCCGCGCCGGTGCGCCAGGACCAGATCGTCAGTCACCAGGGGCTCCAAGGACTCAGCCACCGCGGCGCTGATCGCCGCCACTTTGCCCCTCAAGTGCCAGAGGCTCTGGCCGGCAGCAGCGGTGTCGAGGAGTTTCGGCCAATCCTCCTCCACGATCACCTCGGTGCGCAGCTCCTCAGGCACCTTGGTGTGGAGGAACTGGAACTTCTCCGGCAGGGGTTCGCTTTCCTCTTCCGCCGGCGCCGCCGCCTCGGGAGCGCCTGGCTCCCCAGGAACCTCGTGCTCCCCTTCTGTCTGTTTCCGCAGGTTCCGAGGCCAAGCGGCTTGAGCGACCCGAGACGCTTCCGAGTGGCCCGGGAGGAGCAAGTCGAAGGCGACCAACACCTGACGCCCCGCCTGGTCTGCGAACCCCAGAACTTGGCCGCAGGTGCCGACGGTGATGTCCCTTCGGAAATCAGGTTTCCCAGGGAGAGGGATGGTCCACGAGAAGCGGTTGACCACCGTCACCGAGTCGCCGGGCTGCAGGTTGTAGCCCACCTCGAGGCTCTCCGTCTCCAAGCCCTTCAGGCAGACCTTTTCCTCCAGGTCCAAGTCGTCGCCCTTCTTCGGCGTGGTGACCTGCAGGTTGGCCCTCTTGGTGAACTGCAGGTCCGGGAAGCGCTCGTTGACCCTGGAACCCCAGGCGCCGGCCAAGTCCTTCGCCTTCTCCGAGCAAAACTTCCCCGTCGTGACGGCGCCGCCGGTGCCCGCCTTGAAAGGCTTCGCGAACAAGCACCGGACCCACAGGTCGGCCAAACCCGCGAGTTCCTGCAAGGCCAGCGTTCGCGAGAGCTTCTCCTCCAAGATCGGCAGGTACTGGGCCCGAGCCTCGCTCAGCAAGTTCTCCAGGTGCTTCACTGCGTCCACCTTCTTCGCCAGGTTCGACAGGGAGCTGGTCTCGATGAAGTTCGCGACGTCAGGAGCCCCGGCGGAAGCCCTGGACTTCTCCTTGCAATACGCCGACAGGAGCAGGTAGTGCCGAGTCAAAGGAGCTCCCTGAAAACCGCCCTCCGTCGCCAAGGTGTGGAAGAAGTTCGCAGGCACGACGAGGTCCCGAGGGTTCACGTTGGCGGAGTGGTACTCCATGACCTCGGACGCCAGGTGCCCGCATTTCTCGTCCACGGACTTCAGGTAGTACCGGGCGATGGACGCCATGGCTCTGTCCGAAATCTTCGCAGGAGACCGCCGGGCCGCCTTTGCGACGATGTCGCCGACCGTCAGGCTCTTCGAGGGTCCCGGAGTCTTCAGGGCCTTCGCATTCGCTTGGCACACTTGCTGAATGTTCCTCAGGATCTCAATTTCATGATGAGCCTGATTCTCATTCTGATCCATGTTGCGCCACTGGGACACTTCCACCTGGTCCTCATGCTCGACGTCCTCCGGCAGGATCCACCAACGGTGGCCATGCTCCACAATCTCCCGCAGGGTCTTGCCCGAGGAGCCCTCGCCGATGACGCTGTGGACATCGCACGCTGGTGAAGAACCCCCCGCCTGCAGGATCCTCAGGGCCAAGTTCAGGTGGGTGCCGGCCAAGGTGCCGTAGAGCGCCTTCTCGGAGTCGATGGCCGGCAAGAGGGGCTGGCCCTGGGTGAAGCGCCTGTTGTGCTCCAGCAGGCGCTCCTTCCCCTCTGGCGTCCGGAACTCCACGCAGATACCGATCTGCGGGCGAGTGCGGTCGAAACCGGAGTTCGCCAGGCTCTTCAGGATGCCATGGTGGACAGACTGGACGTTCGGAGGCGCCCCATCCCGATTCGCAAGGGCCACGAGGAGGGTCTTCGGGTCCAACTGCTTGGGGTCAGGGTTCAGGGCCCGGGCCATAGTTTTCTCCACGCGCTGCGCCAGCTTCAGGCTCTTGCCGGCGTCCCAGTCGGCCCCGACGGTCGGCGCACCGAACTTCGACAACAAACCGGACATTGCGAGCCGGATGCGAAACGGAGAGACCGCAGGCGCGCAGGCGCCGAAAGCGAGGGTGGTGAGAAGTGCCGAAGGCACTCGCGCGGAGGGTTGAGGGGTAGACGCAAGGGCTCGAGGGGGCCCGAGAGCTGCGAAGGGTCCATGCATCATGAGGCTCATGATGCATTGCGTTGCCTCCGAATTCTTCGAATCCTTACACTCCTCCCCGCTCGGCATCCCTCCCCGCTCCCACTCCCGATTCCCGATCTTCCATTCCCGCCTCCCTTGCCGCCAGATTGGGACGAACGCACACCGCAAGAGTGGGACGAGCGCACGCCGCAAGAGTGGGACGAACGCAGCCCGCGCCCGCAAGAGCCCGCCCTCCCATCGGCCTGCCATCCTTAGCCCGCCCGGCATTCTTCCGCCCTTGTTCCCACACTCGGATCCCTCCCCGTCCTCCGGCAACCACCCCGCTCCCACGCCCGCCCCAACCGGTTTGCCTTCGTCCCAAATTTCAAA
>JBBAUQ010000167.1:0-3557 GCA_040398125.1 Solirubrobacterales bacterium
CGATCGAGTCATCTCCGTAGCCGACGAAGATCCGGTCGTAGAGGTCGGCCGCCCGTTTGCCCTCCTCGCCGTCGAAGGGCCGCCCGCCTTCGGGCATCTCGGCGGCGAACTCGTCCAGGTAGAGGCGGCGGAGCGTCCCCTGGTAGCGCGAGTACCGGGCAAAGAGTGCCCCCTTGACGGTCTCGGGCAGGTTGGTCAGCGCGAAGACCGGCCGGTCGGCGTTGGTGAAGTGGCCCTCGAGGAGGGAGAGCTCCTCGGGGGTGAACGACTCGGCCGGGTAGATCATCGGGCGAACCTAACAGCCGGGCCGGAGACAAAGGACTCGGGGAACGGGCCCCGGTCGGGGGTCGGTGCGGGCGGCCTCAAGCGGGAGGCGGGGCGGCCATGAACTCGACCAGGTGACCGCCCGGTGAGCTCGTCTTGGCCCGCGGCTCACCCCAAAGGCTGGGGCGCACCTCGACCGGGTGACCGGCCTCGCCGAGTCGGGCAAAGGTCTCCTCGAAGGCCGGGATGACCACCGCCGGGTGGGCACGCGGGGGGACCACCGGCTCATCGGTACGAAGCAGGTGGATCTGGGCCCCGTCCGACTCCAGCCAGACGGTCCCCTCCCCGGCCCCGTCCGGTGCCGGCACGGAGCTGAAACCGAGGATCTCCCAGAACTCGACCTCGCGGGGGATCAGCTCGGCAGTGGATTCGAGAGTGACGTGGTGGATCACCGGGCCAATCATTACAGGGGGATCGCCACCCGGTGTTCAGGCGAGCACGGTCCAGGCCAGGCCGGCCAGGACGACGATCCCGGTGGTCCAGACGAGCGCCCCGGCAGTGGTCTTCAGGTCGAGCCCGTAGGCGTGGCCGACGATCATCGAGTTCAGGCCGGCCGGCATCGCGGCCAGCAGGAAGAAGGAACGGGGGATCCCCGAGAACGGCAGGGCGAGCAGGAAGAGCAGGGCCGGCGAGAGGGCCAGCCGGGTGAAGATCACGCCGAGCACCGGGGCACCGAGCGGGGGCGGGAACCTGACCCGGCCGGTCCCGGCCTCGTCGGCTAGCACGGCGCCGACCGCGAAGAAGCCGACCGGGAGGATCAGGGCGACCAGGACCCAGGAGATCTCGACCAGCACCTGGGGAGCCATCCAGGAGGGGGCGATGATCCCGAGGATCGCGGCGTAGAGCAGCGGGTTGCGGACGAAGAAGGTCCTCAGCCTGGCCCGAAATCCCTCACCGGCCCGGGTACCGAAGGCCGCCCCCACCCCGAAGGCAATCAGGACGAGGGCGATGCCGCTGACCACGACGTCGTAGGCGACCGCCTGGGAGAGATCGTCACCGCCCATCAGGGCGAGGACCATCGGGTAACCGAGGTAGCCGGTGTTCGAGATGACCGAGCAGCAGATGACCGCGCCGGCCACGGGCCGATCGAGGTCGAGCAGCTTGACGGCGATCAGCCAGGCGACCAGGGTCACCAGGCAGACCGAGATCAGGCCGAGTCCGAGGCCGAGGCCGAGGCCGAAATCGAAGTCGGTCCGGGCGAGGTTGATGAAGATGACCGGCGGCAGGACGAAGTACAGCAGCAGGGTGAGTGAGCGGCGGGAGCCGGGGCCGGCCCGGTCGGGCCAGCGAAGCTCGGCCCGGTAGCCGACCAGGACCGAGACGGCGATGGCCACCGCGATCCAGATCATGCCCTGGACCGGGGTTGCTCAGCCGAAGATGGCCGCGCCGGCCTGGCTGACGAACTCATAGAGCGGATCGGGGATCACGCCGAAGAACACCGTGGCGAAGGAGGCCAGGACGGCCGGGATCAGGAACTGCCACCGACGGGACGCGCGGGGGCCGGCGGCCTCGACAAGCTCCCCGTCCACCCCGGGACCGTCGGCCGCCCCTGAGGAGGTGGCAGGCGAGTCCGACCAGGCGACGATCACGACCCGCAGGTAGTAGGCGAGCGAGATCATGGTGCCGACCACGATCATCACGGCAAGCCAGGTCCAGCCCGAGTCGACCAGGGCCTCGATCAGGAAGATCTTGCCGAGGAAGCCGGCCGTCGGCGGCAGGCCGGCCATGCCGATCATCGCAATCGTCAAGGGCCAGGCCACCGCCGGGGTCGAGCGGCCGACCCCGCGGAGGGAGTCGATCGCGTCAGACCCGACTGTCCGCTGGTGGATGATCAGGGCAGAGAAGGCCGCCAGGTTCATGAACAGGTAGACGGCCAGGTAGAAGCCGAGGGCATCGAGTCCGGCCCGGTTGGCCACCACCAGGCCGGCCAGCATGTAGCCGGCCTGGGCGATCCCGGAGTAGCCGAGCAGCCGCTTGAGGGAGCTCTGGGCGAGGGCCCCGACGTTGCCGACCACGATCGAGACCGTGGCGAGGATCGCCAGGATCACGTCCCACTGGTCGGCCAGCGGCTCGAGCCCGACCAGGAAGAAGCGGGCGAACACGGCGAAGGCGGCCAGCTTGGTGGCCCCTGACATGAAGGCCGTGACCGGGGTCGGGGCGCCCTGGTAGACGTCGGGCGTCCACTGGTGGAACGGCGCGATCGAGATCTTGAAGGCCAGGCCGACGACCACCATGCCGACCCCGAAGAGGACCAGGGAGTCGTCCAGCACCCCTCCCTTGGTCAGGCCCTGGGCGATCTCGGAGAAGCCGAGTTCGCCGCCCGAGCCGCCGTAGAGCATGGCCAGGCCGAACAGGAGAGTCGCCGAACCGATCGAACCGATGATCAGGTACTTGAGTCCGGCCTCGAGGGAGTCACGGCGGCGCAGGTCGGTGCCACAGAGCACGTAGAGCGGGATCGAGAAGAACTCCAGGGCGAGGAAGAAGGTGACCAGGTCATTGGCCATGGTCAAGAGGACCATCCCGAAGACCGAGCTCAGCAGGAGGGCGAGGAAGTCGGGCTGGCCGACCTGGCGGCCGGCGATGTCACCGGAGGCCAGTAGCACGGTGACCACCCCGGCAAGCAGGATCAGGAGGGAGAAGGTGATCGAGAGGCCGTCCAGGGCGAGTGACCCGGCTGCGAGATCGAGGTTGGCATCCCACTGCCAGATCAGCAGGCCGGCGGCGATGGCCATCGAGGCTACGGTGAGGGCCGGGGCGAGCCGCTTGAGCGGCCCGAACAGCGCCGCGACCACGACCACCAGCAGGCCGACCGCCAGGGAGATCAGGGGCGAGAGCCCGGCCCAGTCGAGTGTCGGGGCCTCGAAACTCACCGGATCACCTCGGTTACCCGGGCGACGCTCTCGGCAACCCCGACCTCGGTGCCGCCGAGGACGATCTGGGGAGCGAAGGCGAGGATCACGAGGATCGCCACCATCGGCACCACGATCAGGGCGTCACGGAAGGAGATCTCACGGGAATCGACCCCCTCGGGCAGGGGGTCGTGCATGGTGCGCTGGTACATCCTGAGCGCGTAGTAGGCGGCCAGGGCGACCCCGGATGAAGCGACTATGGCGATCGCCACGTCGGTCTGGAAGACGCCGTTCAGGATGAAGAACTCACCGATGAAGTTGGGCGAGCCGGGCAGGGCGAGGGTCGCCATCGTGACTATCAGGAAGATCACGGCGAAGACCGGG
>JBBAUQ010000168.1:0-3541 GCA_040398125.1 Solirubrobacterales bacterium
GGTCGTGTAGCCGTCGAGGTTGATCACCTCCATCCGGTCCAGCAGCGGTCCCGGGATCGTGTCGAGGACGTTGGCCGTGGCGATGAACATCACGTCCGAGAGGTCCACCGGGACATCGAGGTAGTGGTCGCGGAAGGTGTCGTTCTGGGCCGGGTCGAGCACCTCGAGCATCGCCGAGGACGGGTCGCCCCGGAAGTCGGAGCCCATCTTGTCGATCTCATCGATCATGAAGACCGGGTTGCCCGTGCCGGCGTCCCTCAGCGCCCTGATGATCGTGCCGGGCATCGCCCCGATGTAGGTCCGGCGGTGGCCCCTGATCTCGGCCTCGTCCCGGACCCCGCCGACCGAGATCCGCTCGAACTCCCGCCCGAGCGTCCGGGCTATTGACTTGCCGAGGCTCGTCTTGCCGACCCCCGGGGGGCCCACGAAGCAGAGGATCGGGCCGGGCGATTCCGGGTTCAGCTTGCGGACCGCCAGGTACTCGAGGATCCGGTCCTTGATCTCCTCCATGTCGTAGTGGTCCTCGTCGAGGACTTGCCGGGCATGCTTGATGTCGAGGTCATCCTCGGTCCGGACCGACCACGGCAGCTCGACCAGCCACTCCAGGTAGGTCCGGATGACTCCGTGCTCGGCCGCCGCCGGGGGCAGCTTCTCCAGTCGCCCGAGTTCCCGCTCGGCTGCCTTCATCACGTCCTCGGGAAGTCCGGCTGCCTCGATCCGCTCGCGCAGGTCCTCGACCTCGGCCGCCTGCTCGTCGGTCTCACCCAGTTCGGCCTGGATCGCCTTGAGTTGCTCGCGCAGGAAGTACTCGCGCTGGCCCTTGTCGATCGATGACTGGACCTCGGACTGGATCTGGCTGCCGATCTGGATCACCTCGAGCTCACGGGCGAGGATCTCGGAGAGCATCCTCAGTCGCCGGGCGACGTCGGTCTCCTCGAGGATCGACTGCTTCTCCTCGGTCGGCAGCCTGAGCGCACTGGCGATCAGGTAGGAAAGCGGCGAGGGCTCGTCCACGTTGGCGACCGCCATCTGGAGCTCCTCGGGGAGGTACGGGATCTGCTCGATGATCTCGGAGAAGGTGTTCTGGACGTTGCGGGTCAGGGCGGCCAACTCGGTGCTCTCGCCGACCACCTGGACGTCGGGGTCCTCCGAGACCCTGGCGACCAGATAGGGCTCCTCGGCGATGAACTGGCCGAGCTTGACCCTCTGGATCCCCTGGACGAGGATCCGGATCGTGCCGTCGGGCACCTTGAGCATCCGGGTCACCGTGCCGGCCACCCCTACCTGGTAGAGCTGGTCGGGCCTCGGGCTGTCCTCCTCGGGCTCCCGGGAGGCCACCATCACCAGCATCCGGTTGGCGGCAAGGACATCGTTCACCAACTTGATCGAGCGCTCCTGGCCGACCCCGAGCGGCGAGAGCGTGTCCGGGTAGGAGACCGTGTCCCTCAAAGGCAGGACCGGGAGGGCGTCGGGCAAGGTGTCGCTGATCCGGACCTCGCCTTCCTCACTGCCCTCAACCACCTCGAGTACCGGCACGGACTCGATCCCGGCCTCCCCCCGGGTGAGGGGCAGCGAGCCGTCTTCGGAATCGCCGGCCATCGCTAGCGCTCCCGGTCCCCGGCCCTGGTGACCGGGACCTGGCGAGTCACGTCTGCCTGGTCCTTCAGCGGCAGCTCTACCGTGAGAACTCCGTCGTCATAGGTCGCCCCGGCCCGGTCGGGGTCGATGTCGACCTGGAGCTCGACGATGTAGCGGAAGGGGCCGGTCGGAATCTCGACCTGCTGGTAGACCCTTCCTTCCGTGTCCTGGACCGGTCGCTGGCCGATGATCGTCACCTGCCGGCCCGAGACCTCGATGCCGACCGAGGAGAGGTCGATCCCGGCCAGGTCGCACTTGATCACGGCCCGTTCCGGACCGGAGCAGTAGTAGACGTCGGCGCCCGGGGTGAAGCCGCGAGAGCGGCGGCTGATGTAGGTGCTCCGGCCCCAGGCCCCGCCGAGCATCTCGTCCATCTCCCGGCGCATCCGGGCGAAGTTGGCAAACAGGTCTCGCTCGGTCATCGCCGCGCTGCCCCTAGACCTCGTATTCGAGCCCCTCGAAGGCAACCTGCACCGGGCCGTCGAACTGGCTCGCGGCCTGTTCGGTGGCCCACTGACTGTCGAGCTCGTCCGAGATGTGGGTCAACAAGAGCTGGCCGACCCCGGCCCGGCTGGCGTGGTCCCCGGCCTCGGCCGGGGTCAGGTGACCGCGGTCACCGTTCTGCTCGGGCTCGGCAACGGTTGACTCGGCGATCAGCAGGTCGGCACCGCTGGCGAACTCGACCAGGGCATCGTTCGGCCGGCAGTCGGCCCCGTAGGTGATCCTCCTGCCGCTGCCGTCCCTGACCTCGATCGCCCAGGTGTCGATGAAGTGCGGAACGGCCCGAAAGGTAAATGAGAGGGAACCGACCTCGACCTCGTCCGCAGGGTCGTACTCGGTGAACTCGAAGGCGTCCTCGATCAGGCTCGGCATACCCCAGAGCTCGCACAGCCCACGCAGCTTCTCGCGCGCACCGGGCGGCCCCCAGAGTGCCGGCCGGGAATGGCCGAGCGGCCGGGCCGGCTGTGCTCCGGGCAGCGGCGTCATGAACTGCTCGACCTCACCGTTGGCGGTCGAGAAGGTCAGCGCAAAGGCGTAGGGGATCAGGTCGAGGAAATGGTCGGCATGCAGGTGGGAGATGAAGACCGCGTCGACCTTGGCGTAGTCGACCCGCTCGCGGAGTTTGCCGAATACCCCGTTGCCGCAGTCCAGCAGCACCACGGTCTGGCCGTCGCGCACCAGGTAGCCACTACAGGCCCCGCCGGTGTCCTGCCACGCCGGCGACTTTCCAAGCACAGTCAGCTTCATATGTGGCAAAGGTTACGCCCCGGCCGCTTTCGGTGCGTCCCACGCTCTTTAGGGAAAACGGTCGCTCAGCTGCTGAGCTCGCCCGAAGGCGCCATCCGGCCGTCGGAAACCCAGCGCGGGGGCCGTAGAAGCAGGACCGGCTGGCGCGGTGGCACGAGCCCCTCGGGGCGCTCGGGACGAAAGCTGGAACAGGGCTCCTCCACCTGCAGGGCGCACAGTTTCTTCTGGCGGAAGTAGCAGTCCTCGCACCTGGGGGTCTCCTCGCTGGTTCGTGCCACGGGCGAGATCCAAGCAGGCCACCTGACGGACCGGCGGGCACGATTCCGCAAATCGCAAAGAGTCCGTACGAGCCGCCGGCCGGCCAACCACGCAAATACGGAAATGCTCCGACCCGACCGGGGGGAGAGATTCCCGAGCCGGTGCGTGAGGCGCCGTCCGTCGGACCCGTGACCGACAGGTCCGGACCGCCCGGGCGGCCGGCCCGGGACGAGTCAACGGGTCAGGACGGCAGGGTCTAGTAGCGGTACTGGTCCGGCTTGTACGGGCCCTCGACCGGTATGCCGAGGTAGGCGGCCTGCTCCGGGCTGAGGTCGGTCAGCTCCACCCCGAGTGCATCGAGGTGCAGGCGGGCGACCTTCTCGTCCAGCTGCTTGGG
>JBBAUQ010000169.1:0-3512 GCA_040398125.1 Solirubrobacterales bacterium
TCACCTCGATCGCGAAGTCCCGAGGAGCCCACTCCTCTTCGCAGTTCTTCGGGATCCCGCCTTTGCAGGTCGCCGCAGGATTGGACAGGTAGTACGGGTTGATTACTTCCCACCGGAGACAGTTGGGGTATTTCGCCTGCGGGTCATCCCATTCCGCGCACTCGTTGTAGAGCCCCCAGTCGACCGGATATGCCTGGAGGTTGCCGGTCGAGACCATGATCTTCGAATTGGCCGTCATCTGGTCGGCAGTCCGGGCCGTTCCGTCGGCGTTGGAGGTATCGATCAGGATCGACTTCTGGTGGGTGATCTGGTAGTTCTCGGAGGAGAACTGGACCCGGTATTTGCCGGCCGTCTTCCCCGGCGCCGGGTTGTTGCTGGCCCATTCAAGAGCCGCCTGCGTGGCGTAGAGCGGATCCAGACCACTCTGGCCGGCGCACTTGCTCTGCTCGGCATCGCTCAGGTCCTTACAAAACTGTGAGGAGTTGAGGATCACCCGGACGTTCACCCCGTTCTGGATAGCCTTCATCAGGGCACCGGGTTGGCTTGGCTGTCCGACCAGGTTCGGACCGCCGAAGTCGTAGATCACCACGTCGACACTGGTCTGGGCCGTGGCGATCAGGTCGACTATGCCCTGTCCGTCCCTCGGGAAGGTCAGCGCCGTCTGTTCGGCCTCAGGCCAGCTGGCGTTGGTCAGATCAGTGCCGACCAGGTTGGCCGAGGTCAGGTCAGTGGTCTTCAGGTCGGCGCCGGCGAGGGTGCCCTGCTCGAGGTCGGCCCCCCTCAAGATGACTCCGGAGAGATCGGCGTTGGCCAGATGGGCACCGTAGAGGTTGCAGTCGCTCAGGTCGGCGTTCGGTACGACCATCGACTCGGCGCAGGGTCGCAGGGTCAGGCCCTGGCCCTTGCCGGTGACGGCCTTGATTGCAAAGGCATTCCGCTCGAACAGGCGGTCGGTGTCAGTCGGGCGGTCGTACTGCTGGGTGACCGTCACGGTTACCCGCTTGGCTGCCCTGAGCCGGCGGGCGTTGGTCCGGACCGGGATGACCTGGGTGCCGGATCGGGCTGCCTTGCGCCAGACATCTCCCAGATTGGCCTTGCGGCCCCTCGCCCCGTGGGCGAGCACCTTGACCACGAAACGCTTGTTGTTGCCTGCGGCAGAACGCATGCCGCGGTTCCACCTGACCTTCACCTGGACGCTCTTGGCCGACTTGCCGACCTTGGCCGAGAGGATCGCCAGGCCTGCCTGCTCCGTCCCCGAGGACGGGGATGCGGCCGAGGCCGTGGAGGGGATCAAACAGACGGCTATGACGGCCAGGACAATCGTGAAAAAGCGAATCAAGGGGGTTCCTCTCAGGTGTCTGGGACCGGCAAACATCGGTCGATTCAGCAAGGCACTCTACACCGAACCCGCTCGGTTTGAATTTGTTTCGGGGCCCAAAAAAGTAATTGATTCTGCAGTTGAAGTAGCAGGGGAGGCGGAAGCCGTGACGGTCGGTCAGCGCGAGGCCCGGCCTCACAAGCCCGAAGGCGTGGCGGTGGAAGACACCCTGGGTGACGTTGAGAGGGTCAGTCCACCGGGTGCCGAGAGCCGACGAGCGGAATCGAACCGCTGACCCCTTCATTACGAGTGAAGTGCTCTACCAACTGAGCTACGTCGGCGCCTTGGCCATTCTAAGGGGGAGCACCCTTTCCGCCGGGCGCAGCCGAACCGGTCCGCCGTCGCCCCTACGGTAGAGATGATGACCGCACTCCTTCTGGGCGATGGCGGGCCACTTGCAAGGGCCACTGATGAATCGCTCGAGCGCCGGCTACCAGGCCAGGTGACGACCCTGGTGAAGCCGAGTGATGACCAGGTGAGGGCCGCCCTGGAGGGTTCACCGGAATCGGTCGTGATCGCAACCAGGGACGATGTTCTCGCGCTCAGGCTGGCGCTGCTCGTGGAGGCCCTCTCACCGGGCATACACCTCGTGGTGACGGTGTTCGACCGGACGGTCGCCGGTCGACTCCGGTCGGCCGTGCCCCACTGCGAAGTCCTCTCCTTTGCCGAGGTATCGGCGCCGATCCTGGCTGAGCCCTGCCTGGATGGATCGGTCGGGAATGCCGGTCCTTCGAGATCGCGTCCATTCGATCGGCTCGTCTCTGCCCTCTGGCCCGTCCAGACGGAGGCCCGAATCCTCGTCGCCGGCCTGATCGGGCTTTTTTCCGTGATCACGGCCGACATCCTGCTGCTCCTGTTGGCGACAGACCTCGGCCTCGTCGACTCGGTTTACGGCTCGATCCGAACGCTGACCACGGTCCAGGCCGAACCGGCGGTTAGTGAGGGTCCGGCCTGGCTCAAGCTCGCCTCGGCCCTCGGGATGTTGGTGACGCTCGGTTTCGCTGCCCTGTTTACCGCCGGACTGGTCCAGTGGCTGCTCGATCCGAGACTGACCGGGATCGTTGGACGCCGGGTCGTTCCCCGCCGAGACCACGTGATCGTCATCGGGATGGGAGAGGTGGGCCTTAGGCTCTGCACCTTCCTGAGGGACCGCGGGGTAGGGGTTGTCGCGGTCGAGCTCGAGCCGGCGGCCTCTGCGGTGCGGTTTGCCAAGGACCGCAAAATCCCGGTTCTGATCGGCCACGGGGAGGACAGGTCCCTGCTAGCTCGGGCCTTCGTATCCCGGGCCCGGGCCGTGGTCGCGGCTACTTCAGATGACTTGATCAACATCGAGGTCGCGATCACTGCCGACGCCTCGAGGCCCGGGGTCCCGGTCATCCTGAGGGCCCGTGAAGGGATCCTGACCAGGGAGACCCTCGAGCTGGTCGGGCTGGGGGTAGTTCGGGACATCGACCGCGAGGCGGCCGATTCGATCGTTGATGTCATGCTTGCCGACGGAAAGGAAGCGGTAAGCACCTGAGCTGTACCGGGGGCTGACGTCCGTTGTCAGCGGGATAATCCCGACCGTGCTCTACTTCGCCTTTGGCTCGAATCTGAGCATCGCCCAGATGAGAAAGCGCTGTCCTGGATGTGAGCCGGCCGGTCCGGCGCTGTTACGCGGTCGGGAACTCGGCTTTTCATACCGCTCCCAAAATTTCCCGCCCGGCGGGGCGGCCGATGTGGTTGATGCCGAGGGTGCGGAGGTCTGGGGCGCTCTCTACCGACTTACCGAGAAGGACCTCGAGAGCCTCGACCGATTCGAACATGTTGGCAATGGCGGCTACCGGAGGATCGAGGTCGAAGTCGATACCCCGCCCGGTCCGGCAACGGCGCTCTGTTATGAAGTCGCCGATCGGCTGGCTTTCGAAATCCCGCCGACAACGGAGTACCGGGAGCTGATGTTGGAGGGCTCGGCCGAGCACGGACTACCCGAGCACTGGATAGCTGCCCTCGAACAGAGGTTCACGCTCCTCGACGCCCTGGGTCCGCCTGTTCCAGCAGGGCCAGCAGCCGGCTAGCGGCTCGGCGACCGGCGATGTACGCACCATCCATGGTTGCCGGTCGGTCGGTGCTGGTGTGTTCTGCGGCCAGGACC
>JBBAUQ010000170.1:0-2301 GCA_040398125.1 Solirubrobacterales bacterium
GTCCTAAGAATGTCCTAAGATACTTCACATGGCAGCAACAACAAACCACAAGGAGGCCGCAGCCATGTCCACCTTCACCCACACCAGCTACCCCGAAGCTCAGGCTCAGTTGAAGCGCAACAAGCGCAACAACGACGAGTCGCTCGTCACCTGGGACGCAGGCGACGGTTACGTTGCCCAGGCGCACTGGTGCGCTCGTCGTAATCGGATCGTTTCGCAGACGATCACGCCCAGCGGCTTCGTGATCATCTGAGGCCGATGATGAATCGCAAAGCAAGCCCGGTCGAACTCGCCGACTGCCCCGACGATGGAGGCAAATGGATTATCTATTGCGAGCACGACGACGACTGCGGAATCCTGCAGGACACCAATCGACGCCGACTCAACAGCTGGAGAACCGAAACCCTCACCTGGTGTTGCTATTGCCAGGAGGAGGCCACAATTCAGATGCCAGGAGGTTACCGATGAAGGTCAACGGCCGTCACATCGAACCCGGCACCGAACTCTCCGTCCACGGAGAGACCGGCCGGTTCGTCTTCCGATGGATGACCGGCGACCACCTCACCTGCTGGGGTGGACGCACCGGCCACGAAAAGTTTCGTACCTTTCCCATCGACAAAATCAAAACCGTCCACTCGAAGCCAAAGACCCGAGGTGCCGCATGACCCCTGTTCCCTGCGACCGTTGTGAGGCCGTACATCCTGGCTTCTGTGATCGATGCGCCTACCTGATGGCGAACATGGCCCGTTGGCATCGAGTCGCCGAGCTCGAGCACACCAAGCACTGCACCCAGCGAGGCAACTGCGGCCCCCACGTCGAAACCATCTACAACGAACTCCTGGCGGCCGAACAGTGAACCGCCCGATCACCGCTGAATGCGGCACGCTCAGCGCCCACAAACGGCATCAACGTCACGGCGAATCACCCTGCGAGGCGTGTCGTGCAGCGTTCGCCCGCTACCAACGCCTCCGGTATCAATCTCACAAACCCCCACGATAAACACCCTTTTCGTCGACAAGCGTTGACGAACCGCCCGAACTAGGAGAAACTGCTATCATGCCGTCCGAATCAACCGCCTGCCGATGCATTGGCTGTGGCCTCATCTTCCTGAGAGTCACGGACTATCAAAACCCTGCCTTGCATCGGTGCATCATCCAACGCCATCCCTCAGCACACCAGCCGAAGGCCCGTTCATGAACGCCCCCGACTGGTTCCTTGATATGCCGATCATCTCCGCCGGCCCCAGCCTCGGATTCACTATCGGCATCTTCTGGTTCATCCGCCAAATCTGGCGGGCCATCCAGATCGAAGCTGCGGAGGCTGAGAGAACGGAAAACCAATGAAACGACTCGTTGTCGCCACATCCATCGCCATCCTGTCCACCGGGCTTGTCGCCTCAGCGAAAGCCCCCGAACAACCTCTGAGCCGTCCAGTCGCCCATATCGCCGTCGACCGCAGCACGACGACAACGAGCACCACCACAACGACGGTGCCACCCACCACAACCACCACCTCGCTTCCGCCCCTCGGTTTCGAACCGAAATGTCCGCACCTGATCGCCCCGGCCCGTAATGCCGGTTTCCCCGAAAGCGAAATTATGCACCTCGACTACCTCGCCTGGCGTGAGAGCCTCTGCGACATTGATTGGGGTACCGGCGAGCCACGATGCGCCCACAACGCCGACGACCCCGCCGGAGGTAGTTGGGGCGCCTGGCAAATCAACCAGGGATGGGCCCAGCGCAACAAGTGGAACCCACACCCGAACGGATACCTCGGCAACCTCGGCATCCTTGACAATCACCTTGACCTATGCGACTGGAACACCAACGCCAAGGCCGCCAAAGCCCTCTACGACTACAGCCTCAACCGCCACGGCTTCGACAAACGCTGGTGGCCGTGGAAGCTGTAACACACCCATCTGCAACCATCTGACCCAACCCAACCCAGGAGGAACAACCGCCCATGTCAGACTTCAACCGTGACCGCTGGGGACGACCCCTCATCATCGTCCCCGACCAACCCAAACCCGTCCCCTACACCCGATTCAGTTCCCACGGCCAATGCCTCGAAGATCGCTTCGGCCTCGAAAAATGGAAGATTCGTACCGCCGGCAAAGGACTCGCCCTCCGAGCCGATCTGTACGCCCAGGTCGCCGCTTGCCCCGCTGACGACTCACGCCGCCTCGACTCCCTCATGGAGGCCGCCCTCGAGGCGGGTGGGTCGTCAGTCGGCGCCGGCCTTGGCACCGCACTCCACGAATTCACCCAAAACTTCGACCTCGGCAACGCCACCCTGGCAGAC
>JBBAUQ010000170.1:2311-3499 GCA_040398125.1 Solirubrobacterales bacterium
TGGGCTCGTGGTTGACCCCGATCTGATCGAAGTGTCACTCGTCAACGACGCCCTCCAGTTGGCTGGCACCGCCGACCGTTTCTACGAACGAGCCGACGGCAGCCTCGTCTGCGCCGACATCAAAACCGGCAAACAGATCGGCGACAACCCGCTCGCCTACATCGTCCAGTTAGCTGCCTACGCCAACTCGGTGCGCTACGACATCGAAACCGGCCGACGTACCCCAGTCGGCACCGTCGATCTTGACTTCGGCATCCTCGTCCACCTGCCATCCGGGCGAGCCGAATGCACCCTGTACCAAGTTGACTTGCACGAAGGATTGATCTTGGCGGAGCTCGCCACGCAGGTTCGTCGTAGACAGAAACACAAGGGTCTAGTATCTCGCCTTGAGCCGACGGACGGCACACTAGAGGCTCCGGTCGTCGGCTCAGAATCCGCCTCCCCCTTGGATTCTGAGCCGACACCAAACCTCCGAGAGTGGATCGCCACCCGCATCGACATCATCCGCAGCCACGACGAAGCCTTCGCCCATCTACGTCAACTCTGGCCCGCTGATATTCCGACACTCAAGCAGTCGGACGAACATTCGGCTATCGAGCTCGAGACGATCAGCCGACTGTTGGACAACATTGAAGCGTTGCATGGTTTGCCGTTCGGCGATCCGAAACCCGGCACCGGTGAAGTCAAGGAACTGGAAGCCCCTGTCAAGGTTGTTGAAGCCACCGTCACCATCGACGAAGGCCGAGATGCCGACCCCGACAACCTCACCCTGCTCCGCAAACAACTCGCCGCCCTCAGCGACGAACGCAAGACATGGGTGCAGGCGCAGACGAAACGAGCGAACTCGGCTGGCTATCCGATCAGCCTCAAACAGAAACCATCATCGAGGCGCTATCACATCGCCCAATTCTTGATCGCCGCCTCCACCTACCACGACGACGGCGACGACATCCTCAAAGCCGTCCTACAACATTTCAGTGCCACACCCCTAGACACAGGGAAAGCAATCGGGTACGTTCTCGGCACCATGTCGACCGACAACGCTGTTCGTGCTGCGGCCCTCATGCTCGCCATCGAAGCCGGAGACATTCAACTCAGCTTCTATGGTGACGGAACCCCGACCCTCACCGGGCCGGTGGCTTCGTACCTACCCAACCCAAACCAAACCTGAGGAGGTTTACAACAATG
>JBBAUQ010000171.1:0-3496 GCA_040398125.1 Solirubrobacterales bacterium
GGGAACAGCTCGGTTTCGATGAGCGGTTGCGTGAAACCGGAGCCCTCCAGCATCTGCTGACGGGCGATCTCGAGCTGCTCGCGGTACACGACGTTGGTGAGGGCCTCGTTCGTGGTCTGCATCGCCGAGGGCACGGACACCCCGGCCCGGAGCATCGTGTGCAGGACGGAGCAGAACCGCTCGAGGATCGAGAACTCGATGATGCCACCGAGGATCGGCAGCTTGAGCGACGCCCGCTGCCAGAGGTGCTTGCCCTTCGGATGACTGGCGAGGAAGGCGATGAAGATCACCGTGAGCAGCGCCCCGGTGGCGGTGATGTACCAGAGGTCGGTGAAGAACCGTGAGAAGAACAGCATCGACCGGGTCGAGAGCGGCAGGTCGGCACCGAGTTCCTCGAACAGCGGCTTGAACTGGGGCAGCACGTAGCCGGCCAGGATGAGCACGGTCACCATGGCGAGCGACATGACGACCACCGGGTAGGCGAGGGCGCCGACGACCTTCGACCTCGTCTCCATCTCACGGGCGATGTACTGGGCGAGCTGGTCGAGGGAGTCGTCGAGCCGACCGGTCATCTCGGCCGCCTGAAGGATGCCGATGTAGTAGCTCGGGAACACCTCGGGGAACTTGGCCGCCGCCCCGGAGAGCAGGCCGCCGTTGCGCAGGTCGTCGACCATCTCGGGGATCGCCCGTCGCAGCGCCACGTCGGTCGCCTCGTCGCCGATGGTGGTGAGGGCCTCGGTGATCGGGATGCCGGCCCTCACGAACACCGACAACTGCCGGGTGAAGTTCATGAGGTTCTTGCGCTTGACCTTGGTCTTGGTCAGCTCGAACTCGAACAGCCCCTTCGACTCCTCGATCCGGATCGGGTAGAGGTTCTGCTCGACGAGCGTGGCCCGCGCCATGCCGATCGTGTCGGCCTTGGTCACACCCTCGATCTCGGTGCCCGTGGAGTCGATGGCGGCGTACGCGAAGCGTGGCATCAGCGCACCGGTCCGTCAGGGGCCGTGGGGGAGGTGGGGAACGTCATGGTGCACATGGGTCAGGCCGTGAACAGCGTCCGCACGACTTCGGGAACGGTCGTCACATCATCCTCCACCAACTGCATCGCCTCTCGGAGCATCGTACGCATCCCCTGGGCCACCGCCAACCGGCGGAGTTCCTCGGTGGTCGCCCAGCCGACGATGAGCCGGCGCAGCTCGGGGGTCACCCGCAGGAGCTCGTAGACGCCGATCCGGCCGTGGTAGCCCGTGCCGGCGCAGTAGGAGCAACCCCGACCGCGGAAGAAACTCGTCTTGTCGGAGCCGCCGGTGTGCTGACGGAACACCGACAGTTCGTCGGCCGTCGGCTCGTACGACTCCTTGCAGTTGTCGCAGATGCGGCGCACGAGACGCTGGGACACGACCGCCACGACCGCCGAGGCGACGAGGAACGCCTCGATGCCCATGTCGAGCAGACGGTGGACGGCGGCGACGGAGTCGTTGCCGTGCAGCGAGGAGAGCACGAAGTGCCCGGTGAGCGCCGACTGGACGGCGATGCGGGCAGTGTCGACGTCACGGATCTCACCGACGAGGATGACGTCGGGGTCCTGACGCAGGAGGGCCTTGAGGCCGGTGGCGAAGGTCAGGCCGGCGCGTTCGTTGGTGCCGACCTGGTTGATACCCGGGAAGACGTACTCGACCGGGTCCTCGATCGTCGTCACGTTCTTGCCCGTCGAGTTGATCTCGAGCAGGGTGGCGTAGAGGGTCGTGGTCTTGCCCGCACCGGTCGGCCCGGCGCAGATCACCATGCCGTACGGGGCGTGGACGATCTTGGAGTAGGTCGAGTAGGTCTCGCGCGGCATGCCGAGTTCGTGGAGACCCACCATCGACTTGCTCTTGTCGAGCAACCGCATGACGACCTTCTCGCCGAAGACCGTGGCGACGCACGAGACGCGCACGTCGAGCGCCCGGCCGTCGACCGTGGTCGAGAACTGACCGTCCTGCGGGGCGCGCTTCTCGACGATGTTCATCGAGGACATGATCTTGATGCGCGAGACCAGCGGGTTGTGGGCGGCGAGGGGGATGCGGAACGGCTCGACGAGCTGGCCGTCGATCCGGAACCGGACCCGGACGTCGCGGTCGAGCGGCTCGATGTGGATGTCGGAGGCCCGGTCGCGCAGGGCCTGGCCGACGATCCGTGACACCAACTGGACGACCGGCGCCTGCTCGTCGAGGTTGACCTCGTTGACGTTGTCGTCGAGGGCGCTGGTGACGGCGTCGTTGTCCTGGAACGAGGCGATCAGACGCGAGATGTCGGCATCGGAGCGCCAGATCTGCTCCATGAACGACGAGATCGTCTTCGGGTCGGTGGCGAACCACTCGAACGTCCTGCCGGCAGCGGCCTCGGCGGCGTCACGCTTCTTCTTGGAGACGTCGGCACCCCAGACGACGAGGCGACCGTCGGACTGCCCGACCGGGATGAAGTAGTAGGTCCGGGCGACCCGCTCGTCGACCTGGTCGGCGAGTTCGCGGTCGACCTCGACGGCACGGGTGTCGGCGGTCGGCAGACCGCACGCCCGCGCCAGGGCGGCGGCGTACTCGACCCGACCGACGCCGTACTTGGTGAGCACGATCTGGCCGAACTGCCACAGGTCACCCTTGCCGTCGGCGAGCGCCCCCTGGAGTTGGTCGGTCGGGAGGTGCCCCTCGGACACGAGGGTCTGGCCGACGGCGACGCACTCCTCGACCGACTCACCGAGGTCGATGGTCGGCGACTTCACGACCCCGGACGCGGCAGGAGCACCCGCCTGCTTGTCGTCCTTGGGTTTGCTCCGCAGCACCATCGTGTCGTCCTTCGTCCGTCCCGCTCAGTCGTCCTGCTCGGGCCTGGTCACCGCAATGATCGCATTCTGCCCGTCCCCGTTGGTCGCGGTGGGTACCGGACGGCCCGGGGCGTCGAGGGTCGTGATCAGCTGGGCGGCGTCGAGCGAGAGCGTCTCGGCACCGGGCTGCTCGAGGAGGTCGGGCTCGGCGTCGGGAGCCGTCGCCGAGAGCGGGGCGTCACGACCGTCCTTGCGCACGAACTGGTCGGGGTCGAGTTCGGCGAGGGCCCGCTCGATCTCCTCGAGGCGGTCGAGCTGCACGGCCGTCGACACGTCCATCGACGAATCCTGGAGGGCGGTCTCGACCTCGGTCAGACGGATGGCGATCTGGTCGGACCGCTCGTTGGTGACCTTCTGGAACCGCTCCATCTCGATCCGGACGAGCATCGCCTCGCCCGCAGCGGTCGAGAGCTTCTCCTGCATGGTGTCGAGCGCCTTGAGATCGATGGACGCCACAGCCGTCGCGGTCTCGCGGAGGCGACGGTCGACGTCGTCGAAGCGGTCGGCGGTCCGGGCCAGTCGCTGTTCGACGTCGCCGGCCAGGCGCTGCTGCTCGGCGACCAGACCCTGCTGCTCCACCTCCAGGCGCTGCTGCTCGGCGACCAGACCCTGCTGCTCCACCTCCAGGCGCTGCTG
>JBBAUQ010000172.1:0-3470 GCA_040398125.1 Solirubrobacterales bacterium
GCACCGCCCGAGAGGGTCGCCAGGGCCACCCGCGGCCCGATTCCGCTGACCCCGCTCAGCTCTCCGAACAGATCCCTCTCCTCTGCGGTGGCGACACCGTCGAGGGTGATCGAGTCGTCCCGGGCCAACGTCTCGGCATGGAGGAAGGTCTCCTGGCCCGCTGCCGGCACGGTCTTGAGCGTCTCGGCACTGACCGAGAGGCGATACCCAACCCCAGAGGCCTCGACCACGACGTAATCGGCCCGCCGGACCAGCACCTCGCCCCTCACCCCGGCTATCACGAGGCGACGCCCATGCTGGAGTCAGCGTCCGTCCCGGCTGCCCAGGCCTGCCTCAGGCCGACGGAACCGCCGTGGCAGATCGCTACCGCGAGCGCGTCGGCTGCGTGGTCGGGCTTCGGTACCTCACTCAGGTTGAGTAGCGTCGCGACCATGTTCTGGACCTGACGCTTCGCGGCGTTGCCGGACCCACAGACCGCCTTCTTGATCGCCTGCGGGGTGTATGAAAAACATTCGACCCCGCTCTGGCCGGCCGCGAGCATCGTCACCCCGGAGGCCTGACCGACACTCATCGCCGAATCGACGTTCTGCCCGAAGAAGATCTCCTCGATCGCCAGTGCGGCAGGCTGGTGCCACTTGATCAGCTCAGTCAGGCCGGAGTGGATCTGGCAGAGCCTGCCCTCCACCGAACCCGAACCATCGGTCTCGATCACGCCGCCGTCGAGCGCGACCATGTGGCCACCCTCGATCCTGATCACGCCGAACCCCAGGTTTGCGGTCCCGGGGTCTATGCCCATTACGACCCGCATACCTGAATATTCTGGCCCGGGCGTCGGATGCCTTCACCCGTCCGAGAGTGGCCTCAGCCGGCGATCTTCTGGAGGACCTCGTCCGGTATGTCGAAGTTGGCGTGGACCTCATTCACATCATCTTGATCCTCGATCGCGTCGAGCATCCTGAGCAGTCCGGCGGCCTCTGACTCGGGAACCTCGACGGTCGTCTTCGGTTCGACCGCCAGCCCGGCCGAGACGATCTCGACCCCGTCACCCTCGAGCGCCGTCCTGACCTTGGAGAGGTCGGCCGGTTCGGAGAGGATCCGCAGACGGTCCCCCTCCTCGAGGACGTCACTCGCACCGGCATCGATCGCCCCGATCACGTCGTCCTCCCCGTAACGCGCCGCATCGACGACCACCTCGCCCCGGGTCTCGAACATCCATGCAACCGAGCCCGGCTCACCGAGGTTCCCGCCATGTCTGGTGAAGGCATGGCGGACCTCGGCACTCGTCCTGTTCCGGTTGTCGGTGAGTGCCTCGACCAGTACGGCAGCGCCGCCGGGCCCGTAGCCCTCGAACTGGATCCGTTCGAGCTGCTCGGCATCTCCCCCCTTGCCGGTGCCCCGGTCGATCGCCCTCTCGATGTTGGCCTTGGGCATCGATTCGGCCCTGGCCTTCTGGATCGCGGTCGCCAGGGCCGGATTTCCGTCGGGGTCCCCACCTCCCTCACGGGCGGCTACCGTTATCGCATTGGCCAGCTTGGTGAACAGCTGGCCCCGCTTGGCATCGGCGGCCCCCTTCTTGTGTTTTATCGAGGACCATTTCGAGTGACCGGACATGATTCTGATTCTATGAGTAGGGAATGAACGGCGAGTCTGACACCAATGTCGTCAGGTCGGTCGGCGCTTACCTCGTCGCCGTCTTGATGCTGCTCCTCGCCCTGTCCCTATGGACCGCCATTCCCCTGGTCTGGCTCTGGATCGGTTCGCAGCTGGCAGCTACCCAGTTTCCGGCGATGGGGCCATACGCCGTCGTCCTGATCGGGGTGATCGTCTCGATCCTGATCATCGCCTGGTTCATGGGGCTCCTCAATGACCTCTACCAGGACCTGACCGGCAGCCGAAGGGTCGACGCCATCCGACTCGGCTGGCTGAAGAGCTTCAGCGATTCGCAGTCATCCGAGCCCCCGACCTTGCTGGAGACCGCGATCGTCGGTTCGGTGGCGATCGCCTGCGTGACCCTGTTGATCTGGTTCTTCACCCTGGCCGGCTCACCGCTCGCCGGCTGAAACCCACCGTCTCGATAAATCAGGAGCGGGCCTGCCGACAGGCCTCGACGAACCACATGTGCACGCGGTCGTCGGTGCTGAGCTCCGGGTGGAAGGAGAGGACGGTCACCGGACCTGACCTGGCGGCTACCGGGTGGCCCTCGAACTCGGCGATCACCTCCACGTCCTCCCCGACCCGCTCGATCCAGGGCGCCCGGATGAAGATCGCCCGGAAAGGTTCCGGTCCGGTCAGTCCGGGCATTGCCAGATCGGTCTCGAAGCTGGCCAGTTGGCGTCCGAATGCGTTGCGTTTCACGTCGATGTCGATCAGGTCCAACTGATCCGACCCGGCGAGGATCATCCCGGCGCAGGTCCCGAGCACGGGCCTGCCTTCCTCGACCAGGCCCCTGAGTCCGGCGACGAGATCATCGCGCTCCAGGCCCATCCCGATCGTCGTACTCTCACCACCCGGCAGGATCACCCCGTCGAGGCCCTCGAGGTCCCGGGCAGTCCGAATCTCGACCCCGGGCGAGCCAACAGAGCCCAGATGCCTCAGGTGGGCGGCGAAGCCACCCTGGAGGGCCAGCACACCTATCCGTACCGGTCTCTCGGAGTCCGGCCCGGACCGGCTACCAGCCGCGTCCGGCAAGTCGGCCCTCTTCACCCAGGGTCGACATCTCGATGCCGGGCATGGCCTCACCGAGGGCCTCGGAGGCGGCAGCGACCCGCTCGGGGTCATTGAAGTGCGTGGTCGCCTCGACTATCGCCCGGGCGCGTCGCTCGGGATCCTCGCTCTTGAAGATGCCGGACCCGACGAAATTGCCCTCGGCCCCTAGCTGCATCATCAAGGCGGCGTCGGCCGGGGTGGCGATCCCGCCGGCGCAGAACAGCGGCACCGGCAGCCATCCCTCTGTGGCGACCTCACGGACCAGTTCTAGCGGGGCCCGCAGCTCCTTGGCTGCGGTCGGAAGTTCGGTCGAGCTGAGGGTGCCGAGTCGCTTGATCCCCGAGGTGATCTCACGGAGGTGGCGGACTGCCTCGACGATGTTGCCCGTTCCGGCCTCGCCCTTGGAGCGGATCATCGCCGCACCCTCGCCGATGCGGCGGAGCGCCTCACCGAGGTCGGTGGCGCCACAGACGAACGGGGCGTCGAACTCGAACTTGTCGATGTGGTTCGACTCGTCGGCCGGGGTGAGGACCTCGGACTCGTCGATGAAATCGATGTCCAGTGACTGGAGCACCTGGGCCTCGGCGAAGTGGCCGATCCGGGCCTTGGCCATGACCGGAATGCTCACGGCCTCCTGGATGCCCCTGATCATCGCCGGGTTGGACATGCGGGCGACCCCGCCGTCCCGCCGGATGTCGGCAGGTACGCGTTCGAGCGCCATCACGGCACAGGCACCGGCCTGTTCGGCAACCGTGGCCTGCTCG
>JBBAUQ010000173.1:0-3460 GCA_040398125.1 Solirubrobacterales bacterium
TCCCGGGATAGGCTGGAAGGCCAGGTGCCCGATTCGTTCCCAACTCACTCCCCAGGCCTGCTCGGGGCCGCCTCTGTCGTCCTCGCGGCCGTAGCGCTCTCGGGCTGCGCCGATCTCGTAGTCGATCAGGACAAGGCCCAGGACACGATCGAGGCCGACATTCTCGCCAAGTCGGAGATCCCCGTTCGTTCGGTTTCCTGTCCCGAAAACGTCGAGGTCATCCCGGGCGACCGTTTCTCCTGTCTTGTGTCCGCGAGTGGGGGACAGCGCTACAGGGCCAGGCTCCTGATCCTCGACGATGAGGCCGATCTCGAGTTCGAGAGCCTCAGGAAGGTTCCCTGAACCATTTCGGCAGGTGGATCGGTCAAACCTCACCTCTACGGTCGGAAAGCACTGAATCCGCCGCTGCGTAAGAATCCAACCAGGCAAAGGCCTGGGTCTGCCGAGCCGGTCTACTTTCCCGGAGACGGCACCCCTGACCGAAGGAACCGGAATAACCCTTGACCGAGACCACTGAGCTGAGTCCCCCCACCAGCAACAAGAAGCTGGTCGCCTGGGTCGAGGAGGTAGCCGAGTTGACCAAGCCGGATCGCATCGTCTGGTGCGATGGTTCGGCCGAGGAATACGACCAGCTGACCGGTGAGTTGGTGGAGTCAGGGACCTTCACCCGGCTGGATGAAGCCAAGCGGCCGAACTCCTACCTGGCCCGCTCTGATCCCGGTGATGTCGCCCGGGTCGAGGACAGGACCTTCATCTGCTCGGAGAGCGAGGAGGATGCCGGACCGACCAATAACTGGGAGGAGCCGGCCGAGATGAGGAACCGGTTGGAGACACTCTTCGACGGCTCGATGAGGGGCCGGACGATGTACGTGGTCCCCTTCTCGATGGGCCCGATCGGCTCGCCGATATCCCACATCGGGGTGGAGCTGACTGACTCGGCCTACGTTGCGGTCTCGATGCGGATCATGACCCGGATGGGGCAGGCAGCCCTCGACGCCCTGGGAGAGGACGGGGAGTTCGTTCCCTGCGTCCACTCAGTCGGCATGCCCCTCGATGAAGGCCAGGAAGACGTGCCCTGGCCCTGCAACGCCGATAACAAGTACATCGTCCACTTCCCCGAAACCCGGGAGATCTGGTCGTTCGGGTCCGGGTACGGCGGTAACGCCCTGCTCGGGAAGAAATGCTTCGCCCTGAGGATCGCCTCGGTGATGGCCCGAGACGAGGGCTGGATGGCCGAGCACATGCTGATCATCAAGGTCACGAGTCCCGAGGGCGAGGTGAAGTACATGTCAGCGGCCTTCCCCTCGATGTGTGGCAAGACCAATCTGGCGATGCTGATCCCCTCGATCGAGGGCTGGAAGGTCGAGACGATCGGCGACGACATCGCCTGGATGAAATTCGATGACGAGGGACGCCTCCGGGCGGTCAACCCCGAGGCCGGCTTCTTCGGCGTCGGGCCGGGAACCGGGGCCGACTCCAACCCGATCGCTGTAGAGACGATTGCCGAGAACTCGATCTTCACCAACTGTGCCCTCACCGATGACGGCGACATCTGGTGGGAGGGACTCACTCCGGACGCCCCCGACCACCTGATCGACTGGCACGGTGATGACTGGGCGCCCGGGTCCGATGACCCCGCGGCCCATCCGAATGCCCGGTTCACCACGCCTGCCGGCCAGAGTCCGAGCATCGCCCCGGAGTGGGAAGACCCGGCCGGAGTACCGATAGATGCTTTTCTGTTCGGCGGTCGAAGGGCCACCGTGGTCCCTCTGGTGACCCAGGCGTTCGACTGGAACCACGGGGTCTTCCTGGCGGCCACGATGTCTTCCGAGACCACGGCGGCCGCCGATGGGGCAGTGGGGCAGCTCCGGTTCGATCCGATGGCCATGCTGCCCTTCTGCGGCTACAACATGGCCGATTACTTCCGACACTGGATAGAGATCGGCCGGACCGAGGGCGCGAAACTGCCCGAGATCTTCTACGTCAACTGGTTCAGGCGAGACGCCACAGGCAACTTCCTCTGGCCCGGCTTCGGTGAGAACAGTCGTGTCCTGGAGTGGATCTTCAGGCGTTGTGACGGGGAGGGGGAGACCTTCGACACGGCACTCGGCCTGCTGCCGGCCATCTCCGACCTCGATCTGGACGGACTGGAGATCTCGGCCGACGCCCTGGACGAAATCCTCACGGTCGATGATGATGCCGTCAGGGCCCAGCTTCCCCAGATCGAGGAACACCTGGACAAGTTCGGTGACGACCTGCCGGCAGAGCTGGTCGAGCAGCTCGACGCCCTGCGGGACCGCCTTGGCTGACTAGTTCGCGTCCAGCCTCGGTACTTTCACATCGAGAGTTGCTCCGGGCATAAATTTCCCGGGGACCTCCGCCCGAAGTGCAACTAGCACTCCCCGGCAGGGTTTAAATTCACGGCAGATGTTCCCCCTGGCACCCATGATCTTGAGTCCGATTGTCCGAACCACACTTTTGGTGGGACTTGCTTTTCTGGCGGCTTGCGGCCTCGGCCTTTTCTTGACCAATCCCAGGGCAGCCGCTTCCTACGTGACCGAAGGCGACATCAGCTACGACCTGGGTTCCCCTCCTGGTGATCCGGCCCGCAACATGCTCGACATCTACCTTCCCGAAAACGGTTCCCTGGTCCCGCGGCCGTTCGTCTTGGATATCCATGGGGGAGGATGGAGGACCGGCGATAAGAGCACTCCCTCGACGCCCAACAAGGCAGGTCTCTTTACCAGTCTGGGATATGGATTCGTCAGCATCAACTATCGACTTTCCCCGCGGACCGGCGATCCCAACAACCCCGATCCCAACCGAATCATGTTCCCGGACCATCCCGACGATGTCGGTGAGGCAATCGGGTGGCTCGACCGAAATGCCCTCTCCTATGGACTCGATCCCGATCGGATCATCCTCATGGGACATTCGGCCGGAGCGCACCTGGCGTCTCTGGTCAGCACCGACCCGAAATACATCCAGAGGTACGGAGTCGATCGGCGGCAGATACTCGGAACCGTGCCGCTTGACACTGCGGCCTTCGACATCGAGCAGTCGGCGCTAGGGAGTGATCCCGATGAGCCGGACCTGCTGAACCTCCTTTTTCTGAATGCCTTCGGGACACCGGCCGAGAACGCCGCCTCCGGGAGCTGGGCTGAGGCATCACCCCTAACCTGGGCCGATACCTCCGATCCGCGGCACCTCTTTCTGGTTCAGGACGTTCCCTATCGACAGCTGACGATGGCGACCAAGCTGGGTCAGGATTCCTCGACGATCATTCCCTTGGCCCTCGACCACATAGGGGTCAATCAGGCAATTGGCAAGCCGGGGGATGCGACTCCGGCCACTCCGTCGGTCACCTCCTTCATCTCCGAGCGGCTGGCAGCTTATGAGGAGCCCACCGTGGAGATAACGGATAGACCACCTTCTTCGCTTTATCTGAAGCGCAGGGGAG
>JBBAUQ010000174.1:0-3449 GCA_040398125.1 Solirubrobacterales bacterium
CTGCGGGATGAAGGTGCCCCAGGTACCGATCATCGTGCCCCAGAAGTGGATCCGGCCCAGACGCTCGTCGTACATCCGACCGGTCATCTTCGGGAACCAGTGGTAGATCCCGGCGAAGATCGTGAAGACGGAACCTCCGAACAGGACGAAGTGCAGGTGGGCGACGACGAAGTAGGTATCCGAGACATGGATGTCGATCGGCACCATGCCCAGCATCACGCCACTGATCCCGCCGACCGTGAAGGTCACGATGAAGCCCAGGGCGAACAGCATCGCGGTCGAATAGGTATTTATCTTGCCGTAGAACAGCGTTCCCAGCCAGGAGAAGATCTTGATCCCGGTCGGCACCGCGATCAGCAGGGTCGTGATCATCATCGGCACACGGAGCCACTCGAACATCCCGGCGACGAACATGTGGTGGGCCCATACCGAGTAGCTCAGGACAACGATGCCAATCAGGGCGAGGGCCATCAATCGGTAGCCGAAGATCGGCTTTCGGGCGTGGGTCGCGATGACCTCGGAAACGATCCCGAAACCGGGCAACATCATGATGTAGACGGCCGGGTGTGAGTAGAACCAGAAGATGTGCTGGTAACTGAGTACGTCACCGCCCTCGAGGAAGTTGAAGAAGTTCATGTCGAGAATCCGGTCGAAGAAGACCATGAACTGGGCGCCGGCGATGAAGGGGGTGGCACCGACCACCAGCAGGGAAGTCGCCAGGTTGGCCCAGACGAGCAGGGGCATTCGCCACAGGTTCATCCCGGGCGCTCGCATGGTGATGATCGTCACCAGGAAGTTGAGGCCCGCGGCGATCGAGGAGGCCCCGGCGAACTGTACCCCGATATTGAAGAAGCTCTGGCCGACTGGCGCGCCGGTAGATAGCGGTGCGTAACCCGTCCAACCGGCATCGAATGATCCACCCGGCGCGAGGAAGCTGGCCAGGAAGATGATCCCGCCGATCGGCAGGAGCCAGAAGCTGAGAGCGTTCAGCCTGGGGAAGGCCATATCGGGTGCCCCGATCATCAGGGGCACCACGTAGTTGGCGATGCCGGCGAACATCGGGATGATGAAGAGGAAGATCATCACCGTCGCGTGGGTCGAGAAGAGGCCGTTGTAGAAGTTCGCGTCGACGATCTGGGTCCCGGGCTGGGCCAACTCGGCCCGGATCAGCATCGCCAGGGAGCCTCCGATCAGGAAGAAGACGGTCGTCGTGACGATGTACTGGATCCCGATGACCTTGTGGTCGGTGTTGAAGGTGAAGTAGTCCTGCCAGCGGGTGGCCCCGTGACTCGAGTGGTCATCGGGGATGGTCGGCTTACCGGCAGCCCAGCGGAACCAGTAGTCGAAGGCACCGAAGCCCACCAGGAAGCCCAGCGGCGCGGTGATCAACGGTACGACCAGTTGGGGGTAGCCGGTCTGCTCGGTCTGGAAGGCATCGAGTCCGGCCAGCAGGCGCAGCCCGACAACGAGGAAGAAGCCGAATGCGGCCCCGATGAGGGTCCCGAGGGCCGCCCGGTACCAGCCCGGTTCCTTCAGTGCGTATGCCATCAGTGTGCCTCCATCGTTAGTCAGTCAGGCCCTTTCGGCCGGTCTGCTTGACTCCGCTGCCGTCGATTCCGTCTTCTCGATCCTGGATCTGCTTTTGAATCTCGATTGCCTGGTCAGAGGTAAGGATAAGGCCTTGGGGGACTTCATCATCGAGACCCCCGATCCACTTGTCGAACTTCCTCTCGGGCTCGACGACGACCGTAGCCCTCATGGTCGTGTGGCCGGCCCCACAGAGCTCCGTGCAGACCAGCTGGTACGTCCCCACCCTGTCCGGGGTGACCACGATGTCGGTCGTCATTCCGGGGACGTTGTCTTGTTTTAGGCGCCACTCCGGGACCCAGAAAGAGTGGATCACGTCCTGGGCATGCATGTTGAGCTTGACCTGGCGGTTGGCCGGCACCCGGAGCTCGCCCTCCGACCACTTGTTGCCCTCCTGCGGGTAACCAAAGGTCCAGGCAAACTGCTGGGAGTAGACGTTGACGATCAGGGGCTCATCGTCTTCCTTCTCGACATCGACCAGGACGACCCAGGCATACCCGGCGGCGAACAGCACGATGATCGTCGGAATGATCGTCCAGATGATCTCCAGCTTGGTGTTGCCATGGATCGGCAGTCCGTCACCCTCGTCACCGGGCTTGACCCGCCACTTCCAGAGCGCGTAGCCGAGAAAGACGCAGACGATCGCGAATACGAATGACGAGAGGACGATCATCCAGTCCATCAGGGTGTCGATCGGACCGGCCGCGGTCGATGCGGCATCGCCCATCCAGTTGACCTGGAGCATCAGCACGCTGACGACCGCACCGACGGCGAGGGAGACGAGGGCGAGTTTCAGGTAAGGGACCTTGGGCATCTCTACGCAGGGCTGATTCTAGTGAAGAGACGGCCGGAACAACTGTCACCCGTCACTCAGGGTGGCGACAGGGGCCTGACCCTGCCCTCGGCGCCCGCGATCACATCTCGGGCTACCCCGTCCCAGCTCCAGTTTCGCTCGGCCGATGCCGAAATACCGGCCCCGAGGGCCTCCCTCTCACCGGCCCCGAGAGCGAGCCAACCGTTGACGCGATCGGCAATTTCGGGGACCGCCTCGGGACCGAGTTCGAAGGAGACCAGCGGGGCAATCGCCGGCACCTCGTCGGCTAGGACGCCGGTGACCTCGGCGAGCCCGGAATGGTCTGCACAGACCGGCAATAATCCGGCCGAGGCGGCTTCGGCCGCAACCATCCCGAAAGCCTCGGGGAAGGTGCTCGGGACGACCATCGCATCACAGGCGGGGAGCAGTGCTGCGACCTCACCGTGTTCGAGCCTTCCGGTGAAGCCGATCGAGCCGGCCGCCGCCCGGGCGGCTTCCCGATAGTCGGCAGGCACGTCGGCGAGGAACGATGAGAGGAAGTCGAGCGGAGCCGGCTCACCGCCCTCGAGACCGCGTCCCTCACTGGCGATCGCCCGGGCACCCTCGAGGTCACCTGCCGCCAATGCATCGACCAGGGCCTCGAGGCCATCGCGAAAGGCACCGAATCCGGCGAATAACAGGCTTGCTCCGGGATTTCTGGCATGGATCAGGGGCCAGGCCGCGGCCAGCAGGTCGACCCCCTTGGAGACGATCAACTTGCCGACGAACACGATTCGTGGACCGTCGGCCCCGGCGAAATCACTGACTGCCCTGGCGGCGGCCTGGGGGTCACGTCCTAGGCTGCCGTCGCCGCCCTCGCGGGCCCCGAGCTCGAGGGAGAGTGACCTCAGGCGATCCGGCGCCTCAGCGGGGCTGAGGGGCATGAACTCCTCCGGCTGGACCCCGGGTGGCCCGAGGCCGGTGATCGCCTCGAGATCGAGCTCGGGGATCGCATCCCAGAGGCTCTTCGCGGTGTGCCACGAGCCGACCAGCACGGCCGAGGCAGCGC
>JBBAUQ010000175.1:0-509 GCA_040398125.1 Solirubrobacterales bacterium
GCGCCAGCAACAGGTCGTCGGAGTCGATGTCCAGCACCTCGATTTCGAGCTCGGTATCAGCCAGGTCCAGGGTGCGAATCTCGGCCAGTGCCTCATCGCAAAGATGGCAGCCTTCCCGGGCATAGACCCGGACCTGGGCGACAGCGGTCAACGGGCATCCTCCCTGGCAAAGGCGTCAAAGCCGAGGTACTCGGGGTATGGGGTGGCCGAGAGGCTTCCGGCCGCCGCGCCGATCATCGCGGCGTTGTCGGTGCAGAGTTCCATCGGGACGAGCTTCAGCTGGATGCCCCTCGACCGGCACAGCTCCGTGACCTTCTCACGCAGTGGCCGGTTGGCCGCGACCCCGCCGCCGAGGGCGACCGCCGGCCACTGATCTTTCTCGAGGGCCCGGCCGAGCTTGGCGACCAGCTGATCGACGATCGCGGCCTGGTAGGACGCTGCCAGATCCGCCCGGGCCGCCTCGACCCCTTCCGGTCCGAGGTCCCGGCACCGATAGACCAGGGCCGTCT
>JBBAUQ010000175.1:519-3442 GCA_040398125.1 Solirubrobacterales bacterium
CCAACCCCGGATCACGACTCATCGCCACCGGGAATTCGAAGGCCCCGGGGTCACCGGTCTCGGCCAGTTGCTGAAGGGCCGGACCGCCGGGGAAGCCGAGGCCGAGCAGTCGTGCTCCTTTGTCGATCGCCTCTCCGGCCGCGTCATCGAGAGTTTCGCCGAGAATCTCGAATCCGGCCCGGTCACGCACCCCGGCAAGCAGGGTGTGGCCGCCGCTTGCAATCAGGCAGAGGAAAGGAGGATCCAGCGGGTCGGGCTCGAGGAAGTTGGCTGCAACATGGCCGTGAAGGTGGTCGACCGGGATCAGCGGGATCTGCCGGGAGGCAGCGACTGCCTTGGCGGCGCTGAGTCCCACCAGCAGGGCCCCGATCAGGCCCGGCCCGGAGGTGACCGCAACGGATTCGACCTCCTCGAGTCCGAGGTCGGCATCTTCGAGGGCACGGGTCATGGCCGGCCGGATCCGCTCGAGGTGCTGTCGGGAGGCGACCTCGGGCACGACCCCCCCGAACCGCTCATGCACCTGCTGCGAGGAGATCACGTTGGAGAGAATTTTCTCGCCATCGACGACGGCGGCACAGGTGTCGTCGCAGGAAGTCTCGACTGCGAGGACCGGCAAGGTCAGGTCCCCGCGCCCTGGAGGGCCTCCAGCGGCACCCCGGCACGGGACGGGTCTCCGCGCCACATGATCAGGGCGTCCTCGCCGTCATTGGGGTAGTACCCGCGGCGAACGGCAACGCCCCTGAAGCCGAGGTTCTCGTAGAGCTCGATTGCCGCCGGATTGGACGGGCGGACCTCGAGGGTGATCGGCAGTCGGTCACCGACCTCACCCAGAGCGGTCGCGATCAGCGTCGTGGCAACCCCGGCGCGCCGGCTTCCGGGGGCGACGGCGACGTTCATCAGGTGCCAGGCATCGTCATAACGGGACATGAAGAGGTAACCGATGATTCGATCCGAGCGAACGGCCGCCAGGGCGAAGCCTCCCGGCTTGGCCAGCTCAAGGGCAAACATCCCGGGACTCCAGGGGCTGTCGAACACCCGGGCCTCGACCGCGGCGACCTCATCGATGTCCTGCCTGCCCAGTGGCCTGACCCTGAAACCGGGTCCGGCTCCGTCACCGCTGCCCGGAGTCCCGCTCGAGCCACAGCTCGGCGTCGGGTCGTCTGAGGTATTGCGGTTCAGGTATCGCACCGGTTTCCAACTCCTCGGCCTGCTCACCGAGATGACAGATGGAAGTCCCGGTCAGCTGGAGGGGTCCGCGTCCATCACTTTCAGTCAGCGGGACCACACCGGCCTCGAGGAACTTCTCCCGAAATCGTACAGCGCCCGGTCCGAAAGCAAGCGGTGTGAGGTCGAGCTCGACGAGCGCTTGCGCCGCTTCGGCCGGATCCCCGACTGACGGAGGAACCAGGTTCCGGCCGTCGGAGTCCCATGCAGCAAAGAAGACCTCTCCCCTCCGGGCGTCGAGCACAGGGGCCGATGACTCACCCGGATCGGGCTCGAGGGCAAGCGAAAGCGCCCTGAGGGTCGAGACGCCGGTCAGGGGTACGGCAGCCCCGGCCGCCAGGCCGATCGCCGTCGCCAGGCCGATCCGCAGGCCGGTGAAGGTTCCGGGACCGGTGCCGACGGCTATCCGGTCGACCTCCCCCCATCCGCCGAGTTGGTCCACCCCGGTGGAGATCGCCTCGAGAAGCTCCCCCGAGTGGGTGGGCCGGCCGCCGGGGTCCGGGCCGATCGACACTTCCCAGACCGGTTCGCCGGAGACTGTCGCCCCGACAACCGTTTCATCGGTGGCAGTGTCGAAACCAATGACCTTGAGCCGGGTTCTGTTCTCAGATGGACTGGGCATGGTGGGAGGACCGGTATTCTCCAGCACGGCCCAGATTCGTTGGACCGAGCCGGAAACGGAGTAAGGAGACCCTTGATCTTGAAGAACGGAAAAGTCGTTCCACGCCTCGTGATAGCCACCCTCTTCGTGGGGGCCGGCCTCGTAGTTGCAGGCTGCAGCAGCAGCGACGGAAATGACACCGGCCAGGACGCGGTGTCAGAGACGCAGGAGCAGGCACAGGCGGAACTCGAGGGCAGGCTCGAAGAGGTCCAGAAGCGGGTCGACAAGAAGATCGAGCAGCTGAGGGAAACGGCCGGAAGGCCGGAGAACTAAGGGGCAAGTCGAGGTTCCGGGCGGGGTCATTTGGCCCGATTCAGGCCGGGTAGCTCGTTTCCACCTCTCGCCGGTCGGTATCGACCATCTCCAGGTGCACCTGACCGATTCGCAGGGCGTGGGTCCGTAGCTCGGACTCGGATCCGCCAGGCCATTCGACGAAGGCGATCCCGTCGGGGGTGAGGTACTCACCGAGCAGGTCCGGCACCTCCTCGGCCAGGGGTCCGATCCTGTACAGGTCGAGGTGTGAGAGAGGCCCGCTCTTCCCCTCGTAACGGCGGGCGAGGGTGAAGGTCGGGGACGGGATTGCACCGGTGACCCCGAGGGCCCGAAGGGCGGCCCGCACGAAGGTCGACTTGCCACTACCGACCTCTCCAGTCATCAAGACCACGTCCCCAGGGCGTAAATGCCCGGCAAACTCGCGGGCGATCTCCTCGGTCCGCTCCACCGAGTCACTGGTCCTGGCCGAGTCGGTTGCGGTCAAGGCCCTGAACCCGACCGATCGCCAGAGCCATCGTCCCCGTCTCGGACCAGTTCGGCCAGTCGCTCGATGTCGGCCCGGAGCTGCTCGGCCACCCCGGTGGAGCGAAGTGCGGCAGCCGGGTGGAACAGTGGGTAGACCGTCACCTCCCGCTCACCGAAGCGCCTGGGCTGGGGCTGTCCATGGACCTTGGTGATCCCGGTCGGATCACCGGTGAGGAGCTTGGTGGCAAAGTTGCCGAGGGTCGCGATGTAGCGCGGCTCGATCAACCGAATCTGTTCCTG
>JBBAUQ010000176.1:0-3441 GCA_040398125.1 Solirubrobacterales bacterium
ACCGTGCTGCTGTCTCATCTTGATACAACCAACCGACCTCAGGAGGTCACCATCAACACCCAACCTGCAAACTACGCCCACGGCTACACCGACCGCCTCTACACGGTCCACTGCCTCAGCGTCACCACCCGCCGCCACGCCAGCGGCGTGGTGGATCACTACCACCATGCCGGTTATGTCTCCATTGCCATCACACCCAACGGCAGGCGTGCCTTCATTGAATCAATAGCCGACGGCCACTCCATCACGGGTGACCCTGTGACCATCGACGGGGTCGATGGCCATGAGGACTACCTCACCGTCATTGACAGCAAGGTCACCGAGAAAGCCGTGTACGTCGTGTACGTCGATAACGACGTAACCCGTGTAGTCCACGGGCTGCTGGTCTGACTCCGAGGCAGCGCCAACACCTGAGCATGTGTATAAACTGCTCAGTCTTACGTGTAAGATCGTCAACCAACACAAAGGAAACAACCACCATGACCACCGCATCAGAGGCACAGATCAAGTTCATCGGGGCGCTCGCCGCCCAGCGCACTCAGGCTCTGGCGGCTAACCCCGCCATCTCCGCCATGCCTGTGGACACTGTCCAGCAGGCATCGGCGCTCATCGGCCTGCTCAAGTCCCTACCGGTCGATCCCGACCCGGCAATGCCTGAGGTCGTTGCCAAGGCTGCTCGCCACGGCAGCAACAGCCGTGCTGGCACCTGCTCAACCTGCAACAACCCCGTCGCTGCCAACGCCGGGTACTGGTACACCAAACCCATTGGAGGGTTCGCAGAGCACCACAAGGTCGGTGAGTGCCCCGACCCGGTGGATGTCAAGCCAGAGGCCGTGCTCACTGAGGGCTTCTGGAAGTACGACGTAGCGTCGTACGTCAAGGTGTACACCACGCAGAACGGCTACCTCGGTGGCAAGGTTCTGACCGGCAATGGTGACTGGGTGTACAGCCCCGGCATCCTCAAACTGCTGCGCCGCAGCGAGCCGGTGCAGGTCACGCCTCAGGACATGATCGCAGAGGTGTGCATCCGCAAGTACGGGGCACCGCTGGGTAGCGACGAGTTGCGAATCAAGGCCGCTGAGTACGGCACCGCTCACTCGTCCTGCATGTTCTGTGCCCGACCGCTCAACGACGAGCGTTCCGACCCGGCACTGGGTGGTGCTGGTTACGGCCCCGACTGTGCCAACAAGTACGGCCTGCCGTGGGGCAACGTCAAGATCACCAAGTAGGACGAGGCAGCACGCCAACCGTCGTCCCGTCCAATCCAATCCAGTTCCTTATCCACCATTACACGTAAGGAGTCATTACATGACCACCATCAACAACCAACTCACCGCCAACGTCACTTCCGTCGTGGACACCCTCAAAGCAATCGCAGAGGGAGAGGAAACCTACGCCAAAGTGAATCCCGACTACGACAGCGACCTCTCACCGGAGGGTCACTGGTTTGACCACGCACTGGAGTTCTACTTCACCGGCACAAGAAACACCGCATACGGCCACTGGCGCACCACCGGGGCGGTCATCGTCCTCACAACCGGCGGGCCTCACATTGAGGTTCAGTGGCGGGGCGGCGAGGACTTCGTCGTCAACGGCTGCTGGGGTTCGGAAACGGTGCGGGAGCACGTAGCCTGCCCGCCGCTTGAGGACCTGCTTCGCAACTGGATCGACTGATTGCGCCAACACCTGAGCATGTGTATAAACTGCTCAGTCTTACGTGTAAGATCGTCAACCAACACAAAGGAAACAACCACCATGACCACACTCGCTGAAATCCTCGCTGGTGCTGCTGCCACCACCGCTCCTGCACCTGTAGCACCTGCTGCCCTGCCGGTGCCCGATCTTGACCTGCCGCTGCTGGACTACCAGCGTGATGCGGTAGAGCATGCTCTGTCCCTCAACGCCTCATACCTCGCACTGGACATGGGGCTGGGCAAGACGGCATGCGCCATTGCCATTGCCGTGGCTGAGTCCAAGGCTGGCAACTCCCCGACCCTCGTAGTTGTTCCACCCTCGCTGCGTATCAACTGGCAGCGGGAGTTCCGTAAGTTCAGCCCCAACACCACCGTCCATATCATCAGCGGCAATAAGACTTATGCCGTCCCTAATGCCGATGTGCTCATCATCGGTGACAGCACGCTCGCTGCTTGGGCTGCTGCTGACCCGACCAAGCGTTCGGTGCACGATCTTCACGGCCGTGTCAAGTCCCTCGTTGTTGACGAGGCCCACCGTCATAAGAATGACAGTGGGCGCAGCAAGTCGCTGGTCAGCCTCAGCAAGACAGTGCCCGGTCGCCGGGTACTGATGTCCGGTACGCCCATCCCGAATGGGCGCACCATCGAAATGGCCAAGCAACTGGACATCCTTGGCACCGATGCGTGGCGTGCCATCGGTGGCTCCGGTTACTTCTGGAACCACTACGCTCCCAAGGCCCAGTACGGTCGTGAGTCCGTGGACCTCGTCGGGCTGGGGCAGGCGATGCGTGACTCATTCATGATGCGCCGACTTCGTGGAGAGGTGCTGGACCTGCCCAACAAGGGCCGTGCCAGCATGCTGCTGGAGGGTTCCGGTGATGCTGTCCGTCGGTACAAGCACATTGAGCAAGACCTCATCGACTACCTCCAAAGTGAGGGACGGTCATGGGAGTCCGCTGCAAGGGCTGAGGCACTGGTCCGTCTCAACCTGCTCCGCAAGGCTGCTGGTGAGGCAAAGGTCAAGGCCGTAGTCGAACATGTCGAAGACCTGCTGGACACGCCCGGTGGCGTGTTCGTAGTGGCAGAACATGTCGATGTTATGGATGCCTTAGGTATGGCTCTTATGAAGCACGGCGTGGTCGCCATTCGTGGTGGCATGACTCCCACCGCCAAGACCGCTGCTGCCGATGCATTCTGTAGCGGTAAGGCCCGTGTTCTGATCGGCCAGATCACCGCTGCCGGTGTGGGCCTTACCCTGCACGGCGATGGCAAGAACCACCGTGTGGTCATCGCCCAACTGCCGTGGACACCGGCAGACTTGCGTCAGGCAGAGGACCGCCTCCACCGCATCGGCCAGACCAACGAGGTGGCTGTCGATGTCACCCTGTGCCACATCGACGGCAAGTGGAGTATTGACGAGCGTCTGTGGGGTCTGCTGGAGAAGAAGGCATTCGACTCATCGTCAGTCATCGACGGTGCCGGTGAGTTCCTGCTGGATGCCGTACAGTCGGCACTGCTGGACTCCTACCGCTGAGGTCGTGTGACCCGTCTAGCCTGTCCCTCCTTTGTGTCAGGTGAAGCGGAGCCTGCTCCCCGTTGGAGTCAAAGACTGGTGCGTCCAAGGCTCTGCGACGGGTCACACTGTTATCTAACAGTCTTACGTGTAAGACTGAACAACGCCGCAATCGTGCGGCTGTCAAACCACCACAATGAAAGGAAAGTGAAATGCCCAACTGGTGCAACAACC
>JBBAUQ010000177.1:0-3392 GCA_040398125.1 Solirubrobacterales bacterium
CCCTGGGGCGTCAAGGTCACCACGGTCGAGATCAAGGACGTCGAGATCCCGGCAGCGATGCAGAAGGCGATGGCCCGACAGGCCGAGGCCGAGCGTGAACGGCGAGCCAAGATCATCAACTCCGAGGGCGAGTTCCAGGCTGCCGAGAAGCTCACCGCAGCCGCTGACATCATCTCCCGCAACCCTGCCTCGCTCCAGCTTCGCTACCTCCAGACACTCCTGGAGATCAGTGGCAACCAGAACTCGACCGTGATCTTCCCGTTGCCGATGGACCTGATCTCGGCCTTCCAGGGGAAGGCAGCCGAGATCGCCGGGGAAGAGGCTGACGGCCCGGCCTCCTGAGTCCGCGCTTCCTGGCTGACCGGAGATGGAGGCCCCTCCCGAGATCCGGATCGACCAGCTGACCGGTGCCAGGGTCCTGGTCACCCCTGACCGGGCTCGCCGCCCGGAGGACTTCGAGCATCACCGCTGGCACCCCGGTCCGGCCGGGGACTGCCCGTTTTGTGAAGGCTCGGAGGCCGAGACCCCGCCCGAGATCGAGGCCGACCGACCTGACGGCTCGGCCCCGAACGGCCCGGGATGGAGGACCCGCACGGTTCCCAACGCCTACCCGGCGCTGATCCCGGACGCCGGAGATGGTGACTCCGGGGAGGCCGGGCCGACCGCTGCCTTCTCCAGCCCGGCCGATCCCCTGATGGCCTCGGCTCGCAAGGCCGAGCCGGACCTGTTCACCGCCCGCCCGGCGACCGGCCACCACGAGGTGGTGGTAAATGCCCCGGGGCACGTGACCTCGCTCGGGAATCTCTCGGCCGAGGAACTCGAACTCGCCCTGGCCGCCTGGCGTCGCCGGATGCAGGCCCACGCCGACGCGGCCTACGTTCAGCTGATCGTCAATCAGGGCCCCGACTCCGGTGCCTCGCTCGAGCACTCACACGCCCAGGTTACGGCGCTGCCCTTCGTCCCGGCCGGGGTCGCCCGGGAACGTGAGCGATTCAACGCCTACCGCGAGCGCACCGCCGGGGCCAGCCTCCTGGAGGACGTCCTGAGGGAGGAGATCAGGCGATCAGACCGTCTGGTGGCGATCGATGACGAGGTAGCCCTGATCTGCCCCTGGGCCTCCCGCTCACCCTTTGAGATGAGGATCATCCCGCGGCAGGCGAATCCGCGCTTCGATGAGGATGAGACCGGCGGCCCGATGCTGGCCCGGGCCCTGGCCGCCCTCAACGGGATCTTCGGGGATGACGTCCAGCTGAACCTCTGGGCGAGGACCGCCCCTCGCGGGATCGATCACTTCCACTGGCACCTCGATCTCGCCCCGCGGCTCGAACCCTTCTCCTCCTTCGAGATGGCGACCGGGGTCAACGCCAACGTGGTCGCCCCCGAACTGGCTGCGGCCGAGCTTCGCGAGGCGATCGCGTAGGCTCATTCGCCATGGCTATCGACAACACCCCGCTCCCCCGTTTCATCGCTGACGCCTGCCGCGACGGCATCCCGATCGGGCGGTTCGCCGAGCGACTCGGTGGCCCTTTCCGTGAGGCCCTCGACGGAATCGATGACCTGCCGGAAGGCACCGCGATGCCGGAGGAGATCACCTGGTTCCCCGAGCGCAGCTGGCAGGGCCGGATATGGATTCCGGCCTCGGCCATCGGTGAGGCCGTGATGGATTCCGAGGAGGGTCCCGTCCCGATCGAGTTCTACGGCTACGTCTCCTACATCCAGCCCGCTGACGGCGACCCGGAGGATATCCGGGCGGTGGCCGATTTCACCGATGTGGTCGCCGCCGACAACCCCGACTGGAAGGTCGACATAAGCGACGAGGTGATCGGCACCTGGAACGGTGAAAGGGGTCGCCAGGCCGACATCACCCTGGTCTGGGGCACCTCCCTCGTCCCGAACGGCTTTGCCGTCACTGCCGAGATTGCCGGTGTCACGGTGGATCAGGACCCGTTGTTCGAGGACCGTTTCACCCTGGTCGCCCCCGATGCCCTCAAGAAGTACAGCGATGATCACTTCCTCGAGGTCTGCCTCTGGGATGAACGGGGACGGGAGCTCGCCCGGGAGAGCCTCTACGAGATAGCCGAGACCGAGCCGGAAGACGCCGAAAACGAAGCCGACCCCGCACAGCGAGACTGACCGGGTCTCTGATTACATCGTTCGGCATGACTGAGCCATCCCCCCACACTGAACTGAAAGAGCTGATCGACCGTCAACCCGACGGGGCCGTGCTCTCGATCTTCTGCCGGACCGACCCCCGCGACCCGGCCAACTCGAGCGAGACTCCCGGCTGGCAGATTGCGCTGAAGAACGGCATCAAGGAGTCGATCGAGCACGCCGAGCAGTTCGGTCAGCGCCCCGAGGAGATCGAGAAGCTCGGCAAGCAGGCCGAGAGTCGGATCACCGGCCTGAGCGCCTCGGACCGGGGCCGCAGCCTGGCCCTCTTCGTCAGCACTGACGGCAGCCTGGACCACCTGCACACTTTCCAGATCCCGGTTCGTGATGACCTCGTCCGCCTGGACACGGGCGCCGTGGTCTGGCCGATGGTCGATGTCCTCGACCGCGGGCAGCGGACCGGGCTGTTGCTGATGAGCCATGACCGGATCCGCCTGCTCGAGTGGCAAGATGGCCACACCGAGGACCTCGAGTACTCGGTCTATGACCTCGAGCTCGGTGACTGGCGCGACTACCGAGGTCCGGCCCCGGCAAATCCGGCTCGGGCACAGCAGAGTGCAAGCCACGCCGAGTCCTACAGTGACCGGGTCGAGGCCTGGCGGTCGAAGTTCGCCAAGGCCGCTGCCGCGGCGATCGCCGACAGCGCTTCCGACCTCGGCCTCGAACGGCTCGTAATCGCCGCCGATGGCGACCTCGGCAAGGATTTCGAGGGAGCCCTCCCCCAGCCGACTCGCAACCTCATCGTCGCTGACGTCCAGCTCAACCTGATCGACCTGACTGCGGCCGAGGCCGCCTCCCACCTCGACCCGATCCTTCGTGATGCCTGGAAGGAGAAGGTCAACCGTCTGGCTGAGGACGCAGTCCAGCGTTCCGCGGCTGGCGGCAAGGGGGTGATCGGTGCCGATCAGGTCCTGCTCGCTCTGGCCGAGGGTCGGGTGGAGCACCTGCTGCTCGATCCCTACCTCGAGATCGACGGACGGGACCTTTCCGAGGGCGCCCGCCAGGCCGTCAGTGATGCCGGTGAAGCCTCATTCCGTGAGGCGGCCGTCGAGATGGCAATCCGCACCCACGCCGAGGTCAGTTCGGCCTCGGTGGACGAGGTCCCGCTGCTCGGAGAGCACGGTGGCATCGTCGCCACCCTCAGGTACTAGGTCCGCTAACCGGCAGCCCGAATACCCCGACCTGGATTCGAACCAGGGGCCTTCTCCTTAGGAGGGAGACGC
>JBBAUQ010000178.1:0-3354 GCA_040398125.1 Solirubrobacterales bacterium
CCGGCCGTCTCGGCGAAGATGCCCTCGCACTCGGCCAGGAGGCGGATGCCCTCGACCTGTTCGACCAGTGGTCGAGCAAGGGGACGAAGTATGAAGGCCGCGAGGCTTGCGAAGCCAAGTGGCGCAGCCTCAAGTCCAGCCCGCTTGGCCGCGCGCCCGTGACCATTCGCACTCTGCTTCACCACGCTGGCGTTGCCGGGTGGTCGAACCAGAAGGTCAAGGAGGACAGCTTCGCCAAGACCCGCGACTGGTTCGAGACCGCAACGAGCTTCAGCGAGTTGTCGTCGATGGGGTCGAAGCTGATCGCCGCCACCCTGATGATCGGTCAGGCCGAGGAGGATGCCCTGATCCAGAGGCTCGTCAACACGGCCCGCAACAAGTTCGGTGAGCGTCTGACAGCATCCTCGGTGCGCAAGGACGTGGCCAAGCACAAGGCCAAGATTCAGCGCAACAAGGAGGAGGCGACCAAGAAGCTCCCGCCATGGGTGAAGGGCTTGGTGTTCATCGCCAGCGTGAACAAGATCATGCGCCACAGCACAGGCGAGATCTATGACATCGAGGCGTTCAACAACATGTACAGCCGCAAGCTGCTGCCTGATCCTGACACGGTGGAAGACCCGGCACGGGCCAACGAGCCGACAACCAAGCCCCACCACTACGTTCTGAACGAGGCCAAGATTCCCGCCGTCTATGCCACGGACTACAACCCGGCGCAGCCCAACGAGATTTTCTTCACCGAGGACAACCGCGTCTATCTCAACACCTATGTCCGCAGCCATCCGGCACCCAAGGCCGACGAGACGGGCGAGGTCGAGCGCGTGTTCCTGAAGCATATGGAGAACTTGATCGCCGAGCCGGACTACCGCCGCACGGTGATCGACTTCTTGGCGTTCCTTGTGCAGAACCCTGGGCGCAAGATCCGCTGGGCCGTGCTTCTGCAAGGTGCCCAAGGGTGCGGCAAGACGGCGCTGGCCGAGGTCATGCGTGCCGTGCTCGGCGGTGCCCACGTCAAGACCGTGGACAGCAACGCCCTGCACAGTCAGTGGAACGACTGGTCGGTCGGCCACCAGCTTGTCACCCTTGAGGAGATCCGGGTCGCCGGGACGAACAGGCACGAGGTGATGAACGTCCTGAAGCCGCTCATCTCCAACGCCCGCATCTCGGTCAACCAGCGGTTCATGGACAACCGCGAACTGCCCAACCGCACCAACTACCTGCTCTTCACCAACCACCACGACAGCCTTGCCATCACGGATGACGACCGGCGCTACTTCGTCCTGAAGAGCCGCCTCCAGACGCGCGAGCAAGTCGTCGCCCTTGGTCGCGGCTACTTCGAGAAGCTCTTTGAGATCATCCACGACCGAGCTGCCGAGCTGCGGCACTTCTTCGAGAACTGGCAGGTCTCCGAGGACTTCCCCGCCGACAGCCACGCTCCGATGACGACGTATCTCGCAGACCTTGTGGAGACCAGCGTGAACGACACGCACCAGATCGTGCGGCAGATCATCAAGGAAGGCGAGACTCCGCTGGTCAAGCCAGACCTCGTCAGCATCCAGAAGCTCCGCGAGTGCGTGATCCTAGCCGGCGGCAAGGACAGCTCGATGCAGTACCTTGGCAACCTGCTGCGCGAGGAAGGCTTCGTGAAGGACCGCCGAGTGATGGTCGATGGCGACCGCCACAACATGTGGACCCACGTCACCCGCTGGGACAAGCACAAGGGCGTCGGCCGCACTGTCGAGGCCCGGCTCCTGGGCAAGCCCGAGGACGATGAAGAAGAAATTGTTGACCTACTGTAAAATAGATCTTGACCCTCTCGCCGAGCCTCGCCAAGATGCCGGCACAACCCAAAACGAACATACCGATATGACCATCACCCACACCCCTGGTTGGCAAAAAGAGCGCACCGAAACGCTGGAGCAATATGTCTCGTCGCAGTTCGATGGCTATGACTACGAAGGAGGGCAACTCGAAAACCTCCGAAGGACTGTCCGCCATCAGAACAAGGCTTTCGCACGACTGCTCGACATTCTCGCGCAAAAGGAAATCGTCTCCGCGCCTGACATCACTGAGATTGTCCGAGGAGTCCGTGACAACGCCGCCACCCTCTCCGACTAACCCCACTCCCCCACTACCACCCATGAAAATCGAAATCGACATCCCACAACTGACCGAACTGAACCGCAAGCTGGAGCAACTCATCGACACGCTCAACGACGTGGCCGTGATGCAGATCAACCAGTGCCGCAAGCCGGTGACCGAGGCCGCTGAAGCCGTTGAACCCGAAGCCCAGGTGGCCGAACCGACTCCGGCCAAGCGTGGCCGCAAGAAGAAAGAGGCCGAACCGGCCCCATACCGTGGCATCCTCGCAGTTCCCGGCGCGATGACATCTCAGCCGGAGATCATCACCTACGGTGAAGCTGAAGTGCAGGCCGCCAACGAGGTCGTTGAAGCCGCTGCCGCTCTTGTTACCGAGCAGGAACAGCCGGCCCCGGTTGCCACCGAAGAACCCGCTCCTGTTCCCGCTGAGGAAGAGACGCCGGCCCCTCCCGTCTTCGACCTCGACTACCTCCGCACCCGAGTCACCCCCGCAATCGCCAGCGCCAACAAGCTGCCGGAGGCGAAGCAATGGCTCGCTGACCACGGTGCGCCGACCCTGAAGGATCTTGACTCCCAGAAGTACGACGCCTTCTACAAGTTCGCCTGCGAGCTGTGCGGCGTGGACAACCTGTGAACCCTTTGAGCGCGTGGCGGAATGTAAAGACGCGGCCCACTGACGGCGGTAGCATCTCGTCGAACCGAGCAACTGTGAGTCCGGTTAGTCAGCGCCAGACCTTCTGAAATACTGTAGGATGCAGGTTCAAATCCTGCCGCGCTCACCCCTCAAACCCAACACCCCACACCCCATGGAATCCATGACCACATCCGAAATCATCGACCGCATCAACGAGATTGAGGCAGTCCAAGGCAAGCACCTGCCGGTGCGCGTTGAGTGCAGCAGCGAGGGTGGCCGTCAGGCCGTCGTCGATGTTAAGTATCGCTCCAGCTCCAACCTCGGCACCAACATGCCTTACATCGCCCTCATCTGCCGATGAACAAGCCCCCACGCCTCGACCTCGGCGCATCCAGCGCATCACGCTGGACCGTCTGCACGGCCAGCCCTCAGTTCATCCTGGAGAACCATCACAGGATTCCAGAGAACCGCGACACGGCCTACTCGCTGGAGGGCACGCTCGCCCATGCGGTGTGCGAGGCCCTACTCACCGGCAAACCAACTCCCCTCGGAGCTACCGCCGAGATGGAGCGCCATGCACAAAGCTACCGCAACTTCTGCCGCAGTCTCTCCGCCCCCGGTGC
>JBBAUQ010000179.1:0-3351 GCA_040398125.1 Solirubrobacterales bacterium
GTTCGTTCGTCGCCGAAATGCTCGGCTAAAAAACCTTCCGCCCGCCCGAACGCTCTCAGGCTTTCGGTGCGGGCTGGATCAGTTCGATCTCATAGCCCTCGGGCGCATCGATGAAGCCGATGATCGAGCCTTTCGAGGTTTTGGTCGGCCCGTCGCTGAGAGGATAGCCGAGCGCGGCGGAGTGTTTGGCGAACGCCTCGATGTCATCGACCTCGAACGCGAGGTGGGTTAGGTCGGGGCCGACCACCACCGGGCCGCTGCCGTCGTATTTGCAAATCTCGATCTCCTGCTCGCTCCCCGGTGCTTGGAAAAAAACCAGCTCCGAACCGCGTCCGCTTTTGCTGCGGCGGGTTTCCTGCAGCCCGAGCACATCACGGTAGAAGGCCACGGTTTTGTCGAGGTCGGTGACACGATAGCGGGTATGAAGGAGTCGTTTGATCATGTGTGTTGTTTATCCCTGTTTGAAATCCCGCCCGCAAGCCCGGAACAAGGCACAGGTTGAAAGGCGGGAGAGTTTTGCATTTTTCAAATGCGAGGCTGTTGACCCCTCCAATCCAAAGCGTGTAGCGTTCCGCTCGACATGAACCTCAACAACATCACCTCCTTGGTTTCGGAACCCTCCACTTCCAAAAACATCCTCACCAGCGATGTCGAGCTCACCGGCACGCTCAAGTTCGACAGCGAAATGATTTTTGACGGCAAGCTCGACGGCGAGATCATCTCCGAAGGCGTTCTCACCCTCGGCAAAAACGCAGTCGTCAAAGGCGAGGTCCGCACCAAGTCCGTGACGATTCATGGCACCGTGAATGGCAATGTGACTGTGCAGGAGCGTTGCGAACTCAAGTCGAACGCCGAACTCCTCGGCGACCTCAAGGCGATGCGCATCATCATCGAGGAAGGTGCCACCTTCATCGGGCATTCGGAGGTGACTCCTGCGAAAACCAGCGGCTTCGGATCCCGCTCCTCTTCGCCCACCATCGAAAGCGCCGCCTAAGGCTCCATGCCTCCCACACCGCCGAAGACACCGTTTCGGTGCCCGGAGTGCGGTTTTGTGCAGCTCGAGTCGCCCAGCCTCGTCTCGACAAACTGCCGTTCCTGCGGCGCCCACTACGAAGTCACCGCCTCGGAGCAAGTCCGCTCCGGTGGTGAAACCTCTTTGCCTTCCTTTGCCGGAAAAAAAACCGGCCAAGGCAAGCCGGTTCATTGCCTGAAGTGCGGCCGCACGCACGAGGTTTCGCAAAAAGCCCAAAGCACGATCTGCCCCGGTTGCTATGCCCCGATCGAGTTGATCGATGTTTCCATCAACGAAAGCATCTCGCGCGCCGTGGACACCCGTGGCCACCTGAAGCTCGGGCCAAAAGGCATCATCGGGAATGACTGGATCGTGTGCGGCTCCGCGAGGATCGAGGGGGTTTTCAACGGCCACCTCCGCTGCGAGGGCGAGGCGCGTCTGGCCATGCAAAAACCCTGCCCGGGCCGCATCAGTGCGGGTTCGATCCTGATCGAGCGCAAGGCCCAAATCGACAGCTCACATCCTCTCGAGGCCGACCAATTCGCCATCGAGGGCAAGCTCCGCAGCGCTGTGAATTCCCGGGGCATTGTGCGTGTTCTCAAAGGCGGCTGGCTGGAAGGCACGGTGACCGCGCCCTCCATGGTCGTTGAAAAAGGCGGTGTCTTCCTGGGCGATTGCCGCATCCAATCGTCCGCTCCTGCCGCACCCGCCGCCGAATCCACCGAGCCGGAGTCATCCGCCGACGAGGTGCCTGCTGAATCTTCCACCACATGAAAAATACCGAGGAACTCTTCGAAACCGCCCCCTCCGACGCGATGGCCCACGCCCGCGCCACGAAAAACCCGATCCGCAAGCTCTACTTTTGGACCCTCCACTGGGCGGATCACAAATACGCGATCCCGCTTTTGTTTTTTATCTCGTTCATCGAGTCGTCGTTCTTCCCGATTCCTCCCGATGTGCTCTTGATGGCGATTTGCGGTTCACGGCCGAAGCGTTGGTTCCAAGCGGCCTTCTGGTGCACGGTCGCCTCGGTGCTCGGCGGCGTCTTCGGTTGGTATATTGGCTGGGGACTCTGGGAGGTCGTCGGACAGCCTATTGTGAAGTTCTACCACGGCGAGGCAATCATGGAGCAGGTCAAGGTCCTCTACACGACCTATGGCTTCTGGGGCATCCTCATCGCCGCGATCACGCCGATCCCTTACAAGGTTTTCACCATTGCTTCGGGCGTCTTCCAATACGATCTGCTCCAGCTCGTCGTCGCCTCGGTCATCGGCCGCGGATTTCGGTTTTTCCTCGTGGCCGGGTTGATCCGCCTCTTCGGCGAAAAGGTCCGCAAGTTCATCGAGACCCGCCTCGAGATTTGCCTGATCCTCGGAACGATCCTAGGCATCGGCGGAATCGTCGCCCTCAAATTCCTGCGCTGACCGCCGCGCCGCCCGTGTTCTGTCTTTACAGCAAAACGGCCGCTCGCCGATAGTCCTCGCCCTTTCTCATGAGCAAACCAATCGGCATCGGACTCGCAGGCTTCGGCACGGTGGGCGCGGGGGTTTACAAAAACCTCCAACGCAACGGTGCCCTGCTCGAGCAGCGCATCGGCACCTCGTTCGAGGTCAAAAAAATCGCCGTGCGCGACCTCTCGAAGCCCCGTGATGTCGAGGCTCCGGCTTCGCTTTTCACCACGAATGCCGACGAAATCCTCGCCGATCCTTCGATCCAGATTGTTGTCGAGTTGATGGGTGGCATCGAGGTGCCGCTGGCTTTCGTGAAAAAAGCTATCGCCGCCGGGAAGATTGTCGTCACCGGCAACAAGGCCCTGCTCGCCGAGCATGGACGCGAGATTTTCGAACTCGCCCGCGAGAAGCGCGTGCCGGTGCTTTACGAAGCCGCCGTGGCCGGAGGCATTCCGATCATCAAATCCGTTCGCGAGGCTTTCGTCGGAAACCGCTTCGAAGCGATCCACGGAATTCTTAATGGCACGAGCAACTACATCCTCACGCGCATGACTGGCGAGGGTTTGGATTTCGCGCCGGTCCTCGCCGAAGCCCAAAAGCTCGGTTACGCCGAGGCCGATCCCGCGCTGGACATCAATGGCTGGGACGCCGCCCACAAGGCCATCATCCTCGCCTCGCTCGCCTACGGCTTTTGGATCGATCCGAAAGATGTCCTTGTCGAAGGCATTGAAAAAGTCACCGCCGCCGACATCCGTTTCGCCGAAGAACTCGGCTACCGCATCAAGCTCATCGCCTCGATCAAAGCCGACGAATCCGGCGCGATCGAAGTCCGCGTGGTGCCGACGCTCATCCCGAAATCCCATGTCCTCGCCTCGGTCAATGGCGTCT
>JBBAUQ010000180.1:0-3341 GCA_040398125.1 Solirubrobacterales bacterium
CAAGGTGCTGCTGAAGATCCCCAGCACCTCGGGGAGGTCACCCTGGGGGTTGTCCAGGTCGAGGTAGATCGCACCGCCATCGTCAGCCGCGGAGTTTTCCTTGAAGGTGCTCTCGTAGACCCTGAACGTGCCGACCTTGTCGGGTCCGAAGCCCTCGGCATAGATCGCCCCGCCATCGGGATCCGGGGGACCGAAGGGATCGATGTCATCGGCCCTGTTCAGCCTGAAGTTCGATCGGTAGGCAAAGAGGGTCGTGTTGGCCCTGATCGCCCCGCCGTCACCGGTCGCGGCGTTCCCCTCGGCTGAGTTTCCGAGGAAAGAGCTCCCGGTAGCCCGGTCCTCGAGTGAAGCGAACACGGTGCAGGGATCGGCCGCGAAGTAGTCGAGGCAGGCAGCACCGTTTTGGATGTAGGCCGCTCCGCCACTGTCGTTGGCGGTGTTATTGGAGAAGGTTGCGTTGGCGGTGGCCAGGGGGCCGATCGTGAAGACGGCGCCCCCGTCCCATTCCGTACGGTTGGACTCGAACAGGGTGTCGACCGCGACGACCGACGTTTCGGCGAAGACCGCCCCGCCCTGGTCCCGGCTGAGGTTGTCCTCGAACCGGCTCTCGACCAGGAAGGCCGTGTACTTGGCGTGGACCGCTCCACCCCTGACGTTGGACAACGGGGCGGCAACTTCCCCCGCCTCGTTCCGGAGGAAGGCCGAGTTGGTGGCATCGACGTTCATCGCGTGGACCGCCCCGCCTTCATCACTGGCGACGTTGTCCTTGAAGGTCACTCCGTTGAGGATGACGTTGGCCCCGACGTACGGGTCGTCGGCCAGGTCGATCGCCCCGCCATCACCGGGGTTTCCTCCCTGGGCAGTCGACACGCCGTTCTGGAGTGTCATGGACGAGAAGGTAACCGCCAGCAGCTGTCCGGGCGAGGAGTCGGTGAACAACTGATCTCCCCCGAGATCGCCATCGATGATCGTCTGGGTATCACCCGCCCCTTCGAAGGCCAGCGAGTTGCCCTCGAAAGCGCCGAGCTCGTTGCCTCCGGGGTAGGTACCGGGGCAGATGGAGATCTTGCTGTCATTGGCGGCCGCATCGATCGCCGACTGGATCGTCCCGAAGGCCGGTGAGGCGCAGGGCCCCGTGCCACCGCCCGGCCCAACCACCAGGGTCGGGCCACTGTTGACGGCGGCGGCCGGTGAGCTGGCTACCAGAACAGCTCCGATCACCAGGCCAAGGAGCACGAGGCCCCTCATCAGCCATCCCTTGGTCATCTCGTCTCCCCCGCTCTTTCTCTCTTTGCCCGGCCCTGTCCTGAAGGCATCCCGGGTCAGGCTACCAGCACCGCTGCGGGCCGCTGGGGATTCGCTACTTCGCCAAAACCAGACTGGCCTGGGCAGTCTGGGAGCCGAGCTTGGCGGTGATGGTGACCTTGCCCTTCTGCTTCTTCTTGGTCGTGACGGTGAAGGACCTGGTCGCCGAGGATTCACCAGGGACCTTGAAGGACACCGAGGCCGGAACCTTGGCCTTTGCCGGCGAGCTGGAGGAAAGCGAGACCTTGGCCTCACCCTCATCGAGGCCGGTGTTGGTTACCTGGATGGTGAACTTGGCGCTCTTGCCCGACTTGAGTTTGAGGCTGGCCGGGGTGAGCTGGATGGACGAGAGGTCGATGTCGGGGGGTGGGAGGGTCTCGAACTGGGCCTGAACGTTACGGGGGACAGTCATGTCGACCTTGCAGGTGGGACGGGTACCGACGCAATCACCGCTCCAGGACTTGAATCTCGAGCCCTTCTCGGGCGTGGCATTCAGGGTCACCACGGTGTCCTGGACGAATGTGTTCGAACAGCTGGAGCCGCAGTCGATCGACTCATCGTCACTCGACACCTTGCCTTTGCCCTCTCCCGAAACAGCGACGTTCAAGGCTGCTCCGCCCGCTTCGGCATCGTCGGTCTTGATCCTGACCGTTGCGGAAGAGAGGTCACTGCTCCTGGCTAGGAACTCGATCTCGAGCTTGCCGGTCGGGTCCTGCCAGGAATCCCCTGGCTGAAGGCCGGCATCACAGATCCACTGCCAGCTATTGCTTGGGGAAGTCAATGGAGCCATGTCAAGGAGGAAAGAGTTGTCGATCCGAGCCGCAAAGGGAGGATTCCCAAGTCCCACGAGCTGCCGGCCTGGGCCAGAGGGGGCGAACCTCAAGTAGAGCGCGTCAGCTGCCCCACTCGGACAGTTCCAACGGCCGGCCTCGCCCTCATCCCAAAGCACGCCATCCAGGCCGGTTCGTGTCCGATAGTCGATGTAGATCCGCCCCGGAAATTGCGGACCTGTCGGACCATCCACGGCTGGCAGACCCACCGTCGCAACCCGCTTCTTGCCAGAAGCGCTGAAGGGCGCGAGGGTGATTTCACCGTCGAAAGGCTCTCCTCGTGGGATCCTTTCGACTTCTCTAGGTGTGACCCAGCCCAGAGCATCGGAAAAGAAAGGGTTGAAGTAGTTCGCTCTCGAGCGAAGGTAGCTGAAGCCCATCGGATCGAAGACGTCGAGGTACTCCTGACTTTGACATCTGGCCTGCCCACCGTAGGCAAGCACTACGGGCGAGCCTCCAGAAGTGCAGGGAGCTGAGTTCGCATGGGGCAAACCTAGGTTGTGGCCGAGCTCGTGGACGAACACATCAAGCGTCGAGAAACGAGCACTGTAAATACTCAGACCGCACAAGGCGAACTGCATCCAGTTGCATCCCGCAGAGAAGAAAGCGTTTGCCGTTTCGGGTTGCCGGCAGATCGTGGCCCCCTCCGGCATGACGATACCCAAGGCCCGATAGTCGTTCTCGAGGTCATAACCCTTACCGGCCAACGCTCCCCGGACGGTGGCAACCCAAGCGTCAACGGGTTGCGCTCCGTTCCCGCAGGCTGCTGGAGGTTCATTCAATTGGACATCCACTGCGACCACCGGATCCCAGTTGAAGACCCCCCCCGATGCTTTTTCCGACCAGTTTGTGAGCCCGGACAGCGAGCTCTCATGCGACTCATAGGCGCTCCGACCGGACCCTGGCCAGGAGAGGTAGGCCACGATGAATCCCTGCTTTCCGGACCGCTCGACCCTGGGCTCCACACCAGTTCTCTTACCGGATGGATTCTCGAGAACGGCTACCTCATCCACCAGGATGTCCCCCCTTACCGCTGCCTCGAAGTTCCCGGCCTCTCGATCCAGCTCGCCAAACACCCTGACCCTGCTTCCCAGACGCAGGGACTCCGCCTGCTCCCCGTACATGCCGAACCTGCGCTCATCTTCAGTCACCAACAGCTTCAGGAAGGGATGATTCCCTTCAGGGTCATGGGTCTCGACCACCCAG
>JBBAUQ010000181.1:0-3334 GCA_040398125.1 Solirubrobacterales bacterium
GGTGACCGGCACCGTGACGGTGAGGTTCCGGCCCGACCGGCCGAAGCGCGCATCGGGCCGGACGTGGACCTCGACGAGCAGGTCACCCGCCGGGCCCCCGTTGCGGCCGGGTGCGCCACGGCCCGGCACCTTGATGGTGGCCCCGTCGTCGATCCCGGCCGGCAGGCGGACCTTGACCTCCCGGGGGCGGTGCTCGACCCCCGAGCCGCGGCACGTGCCGCACGGGTCGGTGACCACTGCGCCACGGCCCTGACAGGCCCGGCACGGGCTCGACAGCGAGAACAGGCCCTGGTTGTCGTCGATGACGCCCCGGCCGCCGCAGAGACCGCAGACCTGGGGGGCCTTGCCGGGAGCGCTCCCCGACCCGGAGCAGGTGGAGCACTGGGCGTCGCTCGTGAGGTGGAGCGTGGTGCTGAGACCGCGCACGGCGTCGGCGAAGTCGACCGTCAACTCGGCCGACAGGTCGGCACCCCTGCGGGGGCCGACACCTCCTCCGGCACGGCCGGACCGGCCCCGGCCGAACATCTGGCCGAGCAGATCGCCGATGTCACCGCCCTGCATGTCGCCGACGTTGAACGAGAACCCACCCGGACCACCGCGCCCGCCCGCCGCCATCGGGCCGAGGCGCCGGACCTCGTCGTACTCGGAGCGCTTGGCAGGGTCGCCGAGCACGTCGTAGGCGGCCGACACCTCCTTGAACCGTTCCTCGGCGGCGGCGTCCCCCGGGTTGCGGTCGGGGTGCAGTTCGCGGGCGAGCTTGCGGTACGCCTTGGTGATGTCCTTGGCCGCAGCGTCGGCGTTCACGCCGAGCAGCCGGTAGTAGTCCTTCTCGAACCACTCTCGTTGCGCTGTCACGGGATGTCACCTCCTCCGAACGGATCGCGTCAGCAGGGTGTGCCGGTGGCTCAGTCGGTCGTGCGGACCATCGCGGCGCGCAGGGTGCGGCCTCGCCACACGTAACCGCTCCGGAGCACTTCGGCGACGACGGTGTCGCCGCCCTCCCCCGGCGTGTGGGTGACGGCCTCGGCGACCTCGGGGTCGAACGGCTGATCGGTGAGGTGCACCGTCTCGAGGCCGTGCTTCTTGAGTTCGGCCAGCATCACGTTGAGCAGCGGGCCGACCTCGTCGGGGTGCCGGAGGTAGGCGGCCTCGGCGGCGTCGAGGACCGGGAGCAGCGCCTCGGCGAGTCGGCCGGTCGCCCGGTCGACCTCGGCTTCGGTCTGGGCGAAGGTCCGCTTCCGGAAGTTCTCGAAGTCGGCCTGGACCCGCATCGCCAGCTCGCGGAACTGGTCGCGTTCGGCGGCCAGCGCCTCGACATCGACCGGTGCAGCGGCCTGCCCGGGGACGTCGCCGTGGCCCTGGCCCGCCTCGTCGACATCGGCGAGTTCACCCTCGCCGAAACCGGTCGGCGCCCCGGCCGGGCCGTCGCTCACGACGTGCCCTCGTCGACGATCTCGGCGTCGACGATGTCGTCGTCGTCGACGGCACCGGCGCCCTGGCCGCTCGCCGACGAGCCGGCGGCGTTGGTGTCGCGCGCCGCCGCCTCGTAGAGCTTCTGGCTGAAGGCATGGCTGGCCGACATCAGGGTCTCGGTGGCCGAGCGGATCGCAGCGGTGTCGTTGCCCTCGAGCGCCTTGCGGAGGTCACCCAAGGGTCCCTCCACGGCGGCACGCTCGTCGGCGGTCACCTTGTCGCCCTGCTCCCGGAGCACCTTCTCGGTCTGGTAGACGAGCGAGTCGGCGTTGTTGCGGACCTCGGCCTCCTCACGTCGGCGACGGTCCTCCTCGGCGTGGGCCTCGGCGTCCTTGACCATCTGGTTGATGGCGTCCTTGTCGAGCGTGGACTGACCGGTGATGGTCATCGACTGCTCCTTGTTGGTCGCCCGGTCCTTGGCCGACACGTGCACGATGCCGTTGGCGTCGATGTCGAAGGTGACCTCGATCTGCGGCACACCGCGCGGGGCCGGCGGCAGGTCGACGAGCTGGAACTTGCCGAGGGTCTTGTTGTAGGCGGCCATCTCGCGCTCGCCCTGCAGCACGTGGATCTCGACCGATCCCTGCATGTCCTCGGCGGTGGTGAAGACCTCGGAGCGCTTGGTGGGGATGGTGGTGTTGCGCTCGATGAGCTTGGTCATGACGCCGCCCTTGGTCTCGATGCCGAGGCTGAGCGGGGTCACGTCGAGCAGCAGCACGTCCTTCACGTCACCCCGGAGCACGCCGGCCTGGATGGCCGCACCGACGGCGACGACCTCGTCCGGGTTGACGGTCTTGTTGGGCTCTTTGCCGGTGAGCGTCTGGACGAGCTCGGTCACGGCGGGCATGCGGGTCGAACCGCCGACCAGGATGACGTGGTGGAGGTCGCCCTTGTTGAGGCCGGCATCGTTGAGCGCCTTCTCGAACGGGATCCGGCAGCGCTCGATCAGGTCGCTCGTCATCTCCTGGAACTTGGCCCGGGTGAGGGTCTCGTCGAGGTGGAGCGGACCGTCGGCGGTGGCCGTGATGAAGGGCAGGTTGATCTGCGTGGACTGCGTCTGGCTCAGTTCGATCTTGGCCTTCTCGGCGGCCTCCTTGAGCCGCTGCATCGCCATGCGGTCGTTGCCGAGGTCGATGCCGTGGTTGCCCTTGAACTGCTGGACGAGCCAGTCGATGACGCGCTGGTCCCAGTCGTCGCCGCCGAGGTCGGTGTCACCGTTCGTGGCCTTGACCTCGAACACGCCGTCGCCGATCTCGAGCACCGACACGTCGAACGTGCCGCCACCGAGGTCGAACACGAGGATGGTCTCGTCGTCCGAGCCCTTGTCGAGGCCGTAGGCGAGCGCTGCCGCCGTCGGCTCGTTGATGATCCGCAGGACCTCGAGCCCGGCGATCGTGCCCGCCTCCTTGGTGGCGGTCCGCTGGGCGTCGTCGAAGTAGGCCGGCACGGTGATGACGGCCTGGGTGACGGTGTCGCCCAGGTAGGCCTCGGCGTCACGCTTCAGTTTCATGAGCGTCCGGGCGCTGATCTCCTGGGGGGTGTAGGCCTTGCCGTCGATGTCGTCGGACTTCCAGGCCTTGCCCATGTGCCGCTTGACCGACCGGAACGTCCGGTCGGGGTTGGTGATCGACTGACGCTTGGCGACCTCGCCGACGAGGACCTCGCCCGACTTCGAGAACGCCACGACCGACGGCGTGGTCCGGCCGCCCTCGGCGTTCGGGATGACGACGGGTTCGCCGGCTTCGAGCACGGCGACGACCGAGTTGGTGGTACCGAGGTCGATACCGACTGCCTTGGGCATGATGCACTCTCCTGTTGGACGGGCCGGTGGATCTGGCCGGGGGGTCCGGCCGGGGGGTCT
>JBBAUQ010000182.1:0-3325 GCA_040398125.1 Solirubrobacterales bacterium
CCTGAAGATCCTCGAGGGGACGACCGCCTCGGTCCCGCCCCAGGGCGGCCGCAAACATCCCCACCAAGAGTTCTTGACGATCGACACGACCGACATCCTCTTCATCTGCGGCGGCTCCTTCGCCGAGCTCGAAAAGGTGATCGAGCGACGGGTCAGCAGTCGCGGCATCGGATTCGGTGCCGTCGTGGAGGGAGCCAGTGAGGATGATCCCGGCGAGCTCTTTGAGCAGGTACTACCCGAGGATCTGATCGAGTTCGGCCTGATTCCCGAGTTCATCGGTCGTCTGCCCGTCGTTGCCGCCCTGCACCAGTTGAAGCGCGACGACCTGGTCCGGATTCTCACCGAGCCCCGTCATGCCCTGACCCGTCAGTTCGAACGGTTCTTCGAGTTCGACGGGATCGAGCTCGTCTTCGCCGATGACTCGCTCGAGGCGATCGCCGATCGGGCGCTAGCCCGGGAGACGGGGGCGCGAGGGTTGAGGTCGATCATCGAGGACACCCTTCTCGACGTCCAGTTCGAGCTCCCGTCCCGGCGCGATGTCTCGAAGTGCGTGGTCACCCGCGAGACGATCGAACACGGTCGTGCGCCGATGCTGGTGACCGACTCGGTAGTCCAGTCCGAGGAGTCGCAGGAAGACGGCTTCGACGAGCTGGGCGAGAAGACGGCCTGAGCAAGACCGGACCGGCAGACGGTCCAGGTATGGAACGGAGCGGGGTCCTGCTCCTCGGTCACGACCAATAACATCGCCAGCCTTGGAGCCCGAGGCGCGAAAGAAGCTTGAGGAAACGACCCGCTGGGATCCGGCCGAGGCCGAGTCGCGGATCTTCGCGGGTTGGCTGGACGGCGGTTACTTCCACCCTGAAGCAACCGGCACGGCGGAGGAGAACTACTCGGTCTCGATCCCGCCGCCCAACGTAACCGGGGTCCTTCACATGGGCCACGCCCTGAACGGGTCGATGCAGGATGCCCTCGTCCGGATGAATAGGATGGCCGGCAGGAACACCCTCTGGCTGCTGGGCACCGACCACGCCGGAATAGCCACCCAGGCCGTGGTCGAGAAGGGACTGAGGGAGGAGGGCCGTGATCGCCATGAGATGGGGCGCGACGCATTCATCGAGCGCGTCTGGGAGTGGAAGGAGCTCTACGGCGCCCGGATCCGGGATCAGTACCAGCGTCTCGGAGCCTCCTGCGATTACGAGCGCGAGCGTTTCACCCTCGACGAAGGTTACGCGCGAGCGGTCAGGCGGGTCTTCGTTTCCCTCTTCGAGAAGGGATACATCTACCGGGACAACTACATGGTCAACTGGGATCCCGGGTCGCGTTCGGCGATCTCGGACCTGGAGGTCGAAAACCGCGAGGAGACCGACACGCTGTACTCGATCGACTACCCGGTCGAAGGCGTGGACCGGGTCCTCACCGTGGCCACGGTACGTCCCGAGACGATGTTGGCCGATACGGCGGTCGCCGTCAATCCTGCTGACGAGCGCTACGCGGACCTGGTCGGCCAGCACTGCATCCTGCCCCTGGTCGGGAGGCGAATTCCGATCATTGCCGATGAGCATGTCGACGTGGAATTCGGCACGGGAGCACTGAAGATCACCCCGGGCCATGACGTCAACGACTTCGAGATCGGGCGGCGGCACGGCCTCGAGGAGATCACGGTGATCGGCGAGGACGGCCGCATGAATGCCGAGGCCGGCGAGGCCTACGAAGGTCTGACGGTTGCCGAGGCCCAGGAGGCAGTTGTCGAGGCACTCCGCCAGGAGGGGGTACTGAGCGCCGAAGAGCCCTACACCCATTCGGTCCCCTTTTCCCACCGCTCGGGCGAGCGGATCGAACCTCTGATCTCGCTGCAGTGGTTCTGCCGTATGGATGAGCTGGCCGCCCCGGCCATCGAGGCAGTCGAGCAGGACCGCGTCAAGATCACGCCCGAGCAGTGGAAACGGGTGTACCTGGACTGGATGAACGAAATTCGCCCCTGGTGCGTCTCGCGTCAGCTCTGGTGGGGCCACCGGATTCCGGTCTGGTACCGGGGCGATGAGGTCTACGTCGGTGAGTCCGATCCCGAGGGCGAAGGCTGGGTCCAGGACGAAGACGTCCTCGATACCTGGTTCTCATCGGCCATCTGGCCCTTCGCCACCCTCGGATGGCCTGACGATACGCCCGATTTGAGGGCTTTCTATCCGACCGATTTCCTGACCACGGCCCGGGAGATCCTTTTCCTCTGGGTCGCCCGGATGATCATGACCGGGATCGAGTTTGCCGGCGACGTTCCGTTCGATGACGTCTACGTGCACTCGGTGATCCAGGCCCGGGATGGCCGGCGGATGTCGAAGAGCCTCGGAACGGGCATCGACCCCCTCGAGGAAATCGATCGCCACGGGGCCGATGCCCTGCGTTTCGGCCTTCTGGCGATGTCTTCGACCCAGGACGTCCGTTACTCCGATGCCAAGGTGCAGCAGGGTCGAGACCTTGCCAACAAGCTGTGGAATGCGTCCCGTCTGATCCTTCTCAACGCTTCCGACCCGGGTGAGCGGGTCCCGCCGGCAGAGCCGGCCCTTCCCGAGGATCGGTGGATCCTCTCGCGGCTCGAGTCGACCATTGCCGAGGTCACCGAGCTGCTCGACCGGTACGACTTCTCCCACGCTGCACAGGCCCTCTACGGTTTCGTTTTCGCCGATCTATGTGACTGGTACCTCGAGATCGTCAAGCCACGTCTCTACGACGGGGACCAGGCGGCCTCGACGGTGTTGCTCTGGACCCTCGAGCGGACCCTCGCCCTGGTCCACCCGGTGATGCCGTTCGTCACTGAGGAGATCTGGTCCTACCATCCCTATCGCGACGGTCAGCTGGTGATCCACCCGTTCCCGGAGGCGATCGGGGATCGGATCGATCCCGGGCTCGAAGCCGAGTTCGGGAGGGCGATCGAACTCACTCGCCAGCTCAGGGGATGGCGTGATCAGGCCGGGGTGCCGCCTCGGGTAATCCTTTCAGCGGTCCCGCCCGGTGACGAACCGGTGCCGGAGTTCGTCGGTCGGTTGAGCCGGGTCGAGCAGGCCGAGAGCGGCGGTGACCCGATCGCCACCGTTTCGGGGTTCGGCATTCTCGCTTCCGGGGAGATAGATGAGGAGGCACTGCGGGAACGACTCAGCCAGCGCCGTACGAAACTCGAGGCCGAACTGGCAAAGGTGGCCGGCAAGCTCGGCAACGCCGGGTTCGTGGAGAACGCGCCTCCCGAAGTAGTGGCCGAGGAGCGGGAGCGAGAGGCCGAAATCAGGGCCGAGCTGGCCGAGCTCGGCTGAGGACCGGATCCCTGTTCGACTCA
>JBBAUQ010000183.1:0-1424 GCA_040398125.1 Solirubrobacterales bacterium
ACATCCCGCGGTTGATGGAGCTCTACACCCAGGGCCAGCTCAACCTCGACGACCTGGTGACCCGCACCTACACCCTCGACCAGATCAACGAGGGTTACGAGGCGATGCGCCGGGGCGAGAACATCCGCGGCGTCATCGTGTACGACTGATCCCATGCTCGACAGCGGGTTGGTCGACCGGCTGGCCGCGTCGGTCGTGGGTCGGCGGCGTGAGATCGACCTCGTGGTCGCCGCCCTCGCCGCCGACCGCCACGTCCTGATCGAGGGCCCGCCCGGCACCGGCAAGTCGACCCTGTTGCGTTCCGTCGCCCAGGAGTTCGGGATCGGGTTCGAGTTCGTCGAGGGCAACGCCGAGCTCACCCCGGCCCGGCTGATCGGACACTTCGACCCGGCTCGCGTGCTCGTCGACGGCTACGGTCCCGACGTCTTCGTCGACGGACCACTCGTGGCCGCCCTGCGGTCCGGTTCGTTGCTGTACGTCGAGGAGCTCAACCGGGTCCCGGAGGAGACACTCAACGTGCTCGTCACCGTCATGAGCGAGCGGGAGATCACCGTCCCCCGGCTCGGGCGGGTGGCCGCCGGGCCCGGCTTCCGATTGGTCGCTGCGATGAACCCCTTCGACGCCGTCGGGACCGCCCGGATCTCGGCGGCGATCTACGACCGGGTGTGCCGCCTCTCCGTCGGGTACCAGGACGCCACCGAGGAACTCGCCATCACCGAGCGTCACGTCGCCGGGCTCCCGGACGGGCTCGGCGAACGCATGGTCGAACTCGTCCGGCGCACGCGGGAGCACCCCGATCTGCGGATCGGTTCGTCGGTGCGGGGTGCGATCGACTTCGGTGCCGTCACGACCTCGCTCGCAGCATTGCGGCACCGGCCGCCGACCGACCGTTCGGTCTCGCTCGACGCGGCACTGCTGGCGCTCTCCGGTCGGGTCCGGGTCCGTGAGGGATGTCCCCGTGACCCGGAGTCGATCATCACCGAACTCTGGGAGGCGGTCTTCGAGCCGGTCGCCACCACGCCGCCCGAACCGGGAAAAGCGACCGCCCCGGCGGGGGCGGCGAGTCACTGAGGCCCCCGGCGACGCTCGCCGGTGACGCCGCCGACGAGGTCATCGACCGGGCCCGTCGCACCACCGTCTCCCGACGTGAGCTGGCGGCGTCACCGTTGCTGGACGAGGTGTCGCCGGACGTGGGCGAGATCGACGAGGCGGCGGTCGCCGAGGCGCTCGAACACGATCCCGACGAACTGTTGTCGCTGGTGGCGCGGATGACCCGGGCGACCGACGTCCGCCTCCGTGCGCTCGCCAAGTCGCTCGCAGCGAGGATCTTCGTCGATCTCGCCCGGACACGACCGCCGACGGCGCGCGGGATCGGCCGCATCGTGCGGCAGCCGTACCGGCCCGACCTCGGCGACCTCGACGTG
>JBBAUQ010000183.1:1434-3319 GCA_040398125.1 Solirubrobacterales bacterium
ACCGGCTCGAGGGTGAGGAAGTCCGACATGTTCTCGCCGACGGCGTCGAAGGCGTCGGCGATCAGGTCGGGCATGGTCAGCACGGTCGGCCCGGTGTCGAACCGGTAGGTGCCGTCAGCGACCTCGACGTCGAGGCGAGCCTCGACGGCCTCGTCGCCGCCCGTGCCGAACGCCGGGCGGTCGTCGTCGACGATCTGGTCGTGAGCGGATGGGGCAGGCCGGCGACGTCGTGGTGCCTGCTCGTCGACCGGAGCGGATCGATGCAGGGTGGGCCGCTGGCGACGGCCGCTCTGGCCGCCGCGGCGGTCGCAGCCCGGGCCGAGGACCGGTACGCCGTGCTCTCCTTCGGCCGTGACGTCGTGGCGGTGAAGGCGATGTGGGAGCACCGGTCGGTGGACGACGTCATCGACCGCACCCTGGCCCTCGCCGGTCACGGCACCACCGACGTCGCCAGGGCGCTGCTCGCCGCCCGGGAGCAGCAGGAGTCGGTGGCGGCGGGGCGACGGATCACCGTGCTGTTGTCGGACTGCCGGGCGACCGAGCCGGGTGACGTCGGTGCAGCGGCTCGCGGACTCGACGAACTCGTCATCCTGGCACCCGAGGGTGACGCCGCCGAAGCGGCGCTGCTCGCCGGGGCCGTCGGCGCACGCTGGACGACCGTCGACGGGCCGTCGTCGATCGTGGCGGCGTTGGCGCGGCTGCTCGACCGGTGAGGTGGGCGGCTCAGTTGCAGAGCAGGTCGCGGTCGGGCACCACGCCGACGACGTTCTGTTCGGGTGCGGTGCCGGTCGGCACCGTCGACGACGGTGCCTCGTCGTCGTCCTCGTCGTCGTCCTCGTCGTCGGCGACCGTCGTGGTGGCGAACACCTGCTCGGGAGCGGCATCGAGGGTGAGTTGGCCACGGAACAGGTCGAGTACGGCCTGCATGTTGTCGCTGTCGAGTTCGGGCCGTTCGACCTCTTCGCCGCCGCTCGTCACCTGGGTCGTCGACTCGATCCGGTAGGTGGCGATCCCGGCGGGGTCGAGGGTGCGGAGGGTGTTGGCGAATTCGAGCATCCGCCGGATCGTGAGACCGGCGTCGGTGACGAGGTACTGGCGGTTCGTCTCGAGGATCGCGCTGGCGACGCTCGGCGAGTAGAGGCCCTCGTTGACGACCTTCGCGATCACCCGCCGGAGGAAGTCCTGTTGGCGGGCGATGCGCCCGAAGTCCGAGGTGCCGTCGGTGGTCCAGTTGCCGCTGCCGGGAGGGTCCTCGTACTGGTAGTGGCGTGACCGGACGTAGGCGAGGGCCTGGGCACCCTGGAGGTTGACGCAACCGGTCGTCGTGATCGAGAGCCCGGCTCGGTAGTCGCGGGCCGGCGCCTCGAACGGGATCTCGACACCGCCGACGGCGTCGACGAGTCGCTGGAACGCACAGAAGTCGACCTGGACGTAGTGGTCGATCGGGATCCCGAAGTTCAGGTAGATCGTGTCGATGAGCTTGGTCGGGTCGTCGCGGACGTAGGCGCTGTTGATGCGTGCCTTGCGTCCTCCGGCGATGTCGACGTACAGGTCGCGGGGGAGCGACAGCACGGCCAACTGGTCGGCGGACGGGTTGGCCCGCCAGATCATGATCGTGTCGCTGCGCTCGCCGAGATCGTCCCGGTCACCCGTCGGCTGGACGCCGTCGACGACGCAGTCGTTGTTGTCGGCACCGACGACGAGGAAGTTGGCGGCGTCGGGCTCGGCGAGGGCGACCGTGGTGGTGGGAGCGGAAGGCTGGTCGGGCGTCCCCGAGGAGCCGGGCAGGAAGATCTGCGGACCGGTCTCGGACCCGGTGAAGCCCGACGACGGCGCGACGATGGTGACGAGCTGGCGGTCGGAGAGCACCCACTGCCCGAATGCG
>JBBAUQ010000184.1:0-3310 GCA_040398125.1 Solirubrobacterales bacterium
CCACTACGAGGGCCGGGACGTGACGATCCTCGACGTTTTCGAGGCCATCGGTGCCCACTCGGTCGGCAAGATCACCGATGAGGAGCTGACTGCGCTGGAGAACGTGGCCAGCCCCGGCTACGGAGCCTGTGGTGGCCAGTTCACTGCCAACACGATGGCATGTGCTTTCGAGGCGCTCGGCATCTCACCGGCATTCTCGGCGATGGTTCCGGCCGAGGACGAGGAAAAGCATGAGGTCGCACAGAGGATCGGCGAGATGATCATCAATGTCCTGGTCGAAGACCTCAAGCCAAGCCGGATAGTCACCAGGGGTTCGCTGGAGAACGCGATAGCGATGATCTGTGCCTCGGGCGGTTCTACCAATGGTGTACTGCACCTGTTGGCTATCGCCCGGGAGGCCGGGATCGAACTCGACATAGATGTATTCGAAGAGGTCTCGCGGCGAACTCCCCTGCTGGCCGATATGAAGCCCGGTGGCAGGTTCGTTGCCACTGACCTCTATCGGGCAGGTGGCGTTCCGCTGATCCTCAAGCGGCTGAAGGAAGGTGGCCTGCTGAATGATGATGAGCTGACCGTGACCGGGAAGACGATCGGCGAGGAGGCCGACCTTGCTGAAGAGACTCCCGGCCAGGAAGTTGTCCGGTCAGTCGAGGACCCGGTAAAGGCCCAGGGCGGTTTGGCCATCCTCCGCGGAAATATCTGCCCGGAAGGCGCGGTGGTCAAGGTTGCCGGTACCGAGCGGACCAAACATGTCGGTCCGGCCCGCGTCTTCGAGGGTGAGGAGGAATGTTTCGCTGCCGTCAGGCGGCACGAGATCGAGAAGGGAGACGTGGTCGTCATTCGCAACGAAGGGCCCGCCGGTGGCCCCGGCATGCGAGAGATGCTTCAGGTCACCGCTGCCCTGGTCGGGGAAGGACTCGGGGAGCACGTTGCCCTGCTGACCGACGGCCGCTTCTCGGGTGCCACCAGGGGGCTGATGATCGGTCACGTCGCTCCGGAAGCCGTCAAGGGTGGTCCGATCGCGGCGATCAGGGACGGCGATGAGATCACCGTGGACATAGAAGATCGCCGCCTGGACGTCGATCTCAGCGACGAGGTGATCGCCGAGCGAGTCGCCGATTACAGTCCGCCACCAGCTGCCTTCGAGCGCGGGGTCCTGGCGAAGTACGCAAACGCCGTGAGTTCGGCGTCGCTTGGTGCCATCACCTGAAGCCGGGTGAATCGGCGGTCCCCGGACGTCCAGTCCCGGTCCACGCGGGAGCGATCCGTTAAGGTGCCCGTGCAATGGGGAGGAGGGGAAATCTGGCGGGAACGCTGAACCGATTCGGTGCCACAAGCCTGGTGCCGGTGCTTTCCTTTCTCTTCGGTCTTTTTCTGCTCGCCACTCCGGCCGGCGCAGCCCCCGGAACAGCATCGGATGCAGACCGGGGAGGGGCGGAGGAGACCGTCTGGCTGTGCAGGCCCGGGATCGATGACAATCCCTGCCTCGACGGCAGTTTCGGTGGCACCAGGTACCTCGCCTCAGGCGGAGACACCCCACTCGACTACAGCCCGGCCCCCAACCCCCGTTTCGACTGTTTCTACATTTACCCGACCCAGTCGGAGCAGGCCGGTGCCAATGCCGATCTTTCGAGGGACCAGGAACTCAAGGCCGTCGCGGTAAACCAGGCGGCCCAGTTCTCCCGTATCTGCAAGGTGTACGCACCGGTCTACCGGCAGTACACCTTCAACTCACCGATAACCGATGAGGGACGCGACATCGCTTACGAGGGGGTCGTGAACGGCTGGCGGGAGTATCTCGAGCGCTACAACAAGGGCAGGGGAGTGATTCTCCTGGGTCACTCCCAGGGCGCCTCGCACCTCTCGCGCCTGATCGACGAGGAGATCGATCCAAGCCCGGCCCTCCGGCGTCGGATGATCTCGGCCATCGTTCCGGGATCGAACAACGTCTATGTCCCCAGGGGCGGCGTGGTCGGTGGCAACCTCCAGAACATTCCGGCCTGCACCCGGGGAGATCAGCTCGGCTGCGTGATGGCCTGGTCGCTCTACCTGAACAAGGCGGAATCTGGCCTCCCGGAAGGAGCCAGCTTCGGGCGGCTCGATACCGGTTACTGGGTCTACCCCGAAGATCGCCCCGATCCCGCGACCTACGAAGTCCTCTGTGTCAATCCGGCCGAACTCTCGGGAGCCGCCGGCCTGATCACTCCTCTGGCCAACCTCCCGGCCTTCCTCGGTCAGACCAACGCCCCGGACCCCTGGACGGAGGCCCAGGGCTTCTACCGGGCCGAGTGCCTTTCAGGGGAGGACTCCTCCTGGCTCGACCTCAGCGCGGTACCCGGTGTCCCGGCATCGATACTGGACGGCGTAATTCCGCTGATCAACTCCAATCTCGGAGGACTTCATACCGGTGACGTCAATCTCGTCCTGGGTGACCTGATCACCATCGCATCCAGGCAGGGTGCCCGGTACCTGTCCTGGCGCAAGGCAGTCGAGCGATCCATGGCTGCAGACAAGGCCCTCGAGCGTGCCCGGATGGCCCTCGTCAGAGCCAGCGCGCAGGCTCGAAAGGCGGCTGCGGCCTGCAAATCGACCGGCTCCAGGGCCCTCTGCCGGAAGGCACGGTCCGCTGAAGCACGGGAGGGCAAAGCCCGCGAGAAGGTGGAGAAACTAGAGGCGGCCGCTCGAAAGGCAGCAGCAGCGGCAGAGCAGGCCTACGGCTCGGCCTGATCCAGCGGTGCGACCGGCGCCTCCAGCAGTGGGCGCGACCTCCGATTCGCTTCGGGCACCTGGGCCGCGACGAACTCAGTGAGCTCCCAGTTGAATCTCATCGGCCGCTCCATCTGAATCATGTGACCGGTGTCGGGCAGGACGACCAGCTCGGAGTCCGGGATCCTTTTGTGAAACGAGCGACCTGCCCCGACCGGGACCAGCAGGTCCCTGGTGCCCCAGAGAAGAAGAGTCGGTTGGCGGACTTCTGTGAGCCTGCCCCTCAAGTCATGTCCGGCCAGGCCGTATGCAGCCTGGAGCAGTCCTGGCGCCCGAAGCCCGTAGGCAGCCAGCTCCCAGAGGATTTCGGGATCGAGTCGGTCTGGGTGGGCGATCACCCCGGCGAAGCGTGCCGCCCGCAGGCGTGGTCGCCGGAACCCGCGCTCGGGGTCAACTGAGGCAAAGGGCTGAAACGCCTTCATCAACCTCTTGGTCACTTCCTTCTGGCGACGCCGGGTCTTCAGGTTGGTGATCCCGGCTGAGGCCACCAGACAGATCTGACCGAACAGTTCCGGAGCACCCAGTACTGCCTCGACGCTCACCA
>JBBAUQ010000185.1:0-3297 GCA_040398125.1 Solirubrobacterales bacterium
TGAGGCCGCGGGCGGACTGATCCGCTTTGGCGTCCCGGATTTCAAGATCTCGAAGTCCGTCGTAGAGCGGAGAGTCGAACAGCTGGTCGCAGAGGGTGTCGAGGTGCGGTGCGGAGTCGACGTCGGGGTCGACATCCCGGCCGAGGAAATTCGGCAGCAATTCGATGCGACCGTTCTGGCGACCGGATCACGGGTACCACGGGACCTCGAGGTCCCGGGGCGTGAGCTCGATGGAGTCCACTACGCGATGGACTACCTCTACACGAGGAACCGGGTGCTGGCGACCGAGCTCGGCCCGGACCCAATGGCCGATCCGCCGGCGCCACTTCCGATCTCGGCGGCGGGCAAGAGGGTCGTCGTGATCGGCGGTGGAGATACGGGCGCCGACTGCGTCGGAAACGCAATACGTGAGGGCGCGATCGAAGTGACTCAACTCGAGCTCTTGCCTGAGCCTCCGGCGAGCCGTCCCGACGAGCGGACGCCCTGGCCTGAATGGCCACAGAAGTATCGCCTCTCCTATGCCATGGAGGAGGCCCGGGAGGTCGGCAAGGGCGAACAGGACTTCTCGGTCACCACGACCGGCTTCAGTGGTGAGAGCGGCAAGGTCACGGCGCTCCGGGCTGCCCGCGCGGCCGATGCTCCGCCATTTGGCCCTGTGGAGGGGACCGACTTCGAGATCGAGGCAGACCTGGTGCTCCTGGCGATGGGATTCCTCCACCCCGAGCAGGAGCTGCTCACCGAACTCGGCTGTGAGACCGACACCCGCGGGAACGTCAAGTCAGGGACCTACGAGACATCTCTGCCGGGCGTCTTTGCGGCCGGTGATGCTCGGCGGGGGCAGTCCCTGATCGTCTGGGCGATCAACGAGGGTCGTCAGTGCGCCCGAGTGGTCGAAAGGTACCTCGGGCCGCTGCCCGCTCCCGAGCTGCACACCGGCAACGTAGAGCCCGGTGACGATGGCCCGGAAGGGCCGCCCCTTCACGTCTCACCGGGCATCGGGGCGGAGGAAGACTAGGCCTCTCCCTCGATCGTCGCAGTCCTGGGTGATTTCCCGGGGCGAGTGTTGAACAGGAGGATGGCGATACCGAGAAGCGCGGCTATCAGTGACCCGGTGAAGATGCCGAGCTTGGCTATCTCGATCAGTTCGTTCGAGTCGAAGGCAAGGCCGGTGATGAAGATCGAGACGGTGAACCCGATTCCCCCGAGGGCCCCGACGCCGAGTATGTGTCCGGTATTCACGCCGGCCGGCACCTCGCCCAGTCCAAACCGTCGCGCGAGCAGGATGGCGCCGGTTATACCGACGAGCTTTCCCACGACAAGGCCTACGGCTATCCCGATGAACAGGGGATCGACCACGGCCTCGCCGATGATTCCGCCACCCAGGAAGACACCGGCATTGGCCAGAGCGAACAGTGGGACGATCAGGAAGCTCGTCCAGGGGTGCAGGCGGTACTCGAGATCCTCGAGGACATGGCGACCCTCGATGGGGTGGGCCGGAGTCATCAGGCCGAGGATCACTCCGGCGATCGTCGCGTGGACGCCCGAGGAAAGTACCGCCACCCAGATGAAGGCCCCGACGACCCAGTATGGCCAGATGTGGTTCACCCCGACCCGCTGCATGATCAGGACGATGCCAAAACCGACGATCGAGATCGCTACCCACAGGAAGCTGAGACTCGAGGCGTAGAAGACTGCGATGATCAGGATTGCGATGACGTCGTCGACGATCGCGATGCTCAGGAGAAGGACCCTTATGCTCGGAGGGATCCTCTTGCCGAGGAGGGCCAACACACCGACCGCAAAGGCAATATCCGTTGCCATCGGGATTGCCCACCCGTGAGCCGCATTCCCGCCGAAGTTGAACGAGATGAAGATGATCCCCGGCAGGATCACCCCACCGAGAGCTGCGATCAGGGGAAGGCGGGCCTTTTTGCGGTCATTGAGCTCACCGACGACCAGCTCCCGCTTTATCTCGAGGCCGACGACGAAGAAGAAGAGGACCATCAAGAGATCGTTGACCCAGTACTGCAGTGACTCGCTCTTCTCGAAATCCCCGAATCCGAGGGTGAGCTTCGTCTCCCAGAATGACTCATAGGTCTCGCCGAACGGTGCATTTGCCCAAGCCAGAGCGATCAGCGCCGCCACGAGCAAAACGGCTCCGCCCGAGACTTCGGATCGGATGAAATCGGCGCCGGCGTTTCGCCAGCCAGTGTTCAGTCGGGGTAGTTTCATGAGGGATCGGGTCCTGCCGAAAATAGCGGACGGGATCCCTGGTGAAGCGATTCGGGGCGACCGGTTTTCGGCTGTCGCCTGTCCGCCTCGCGGGGTAACTTGTAGGGGCGATGCGTTGGGCCGATGGACCACTTGCGGCATTTGACCTCGAGACGACGGGCGTCGATACGGACGAGGCCCGGATCGTCACTGCCTCTATCGCGGTCGTCGGCAGTGAGATCGAACCCCAGGTACGCGATTGGCTCGTCGATCCCGGGGTCGAGATCCCTGAGGGCGCTGCCAGGGTCCACGGGATCACCACCGAGATGGCCCGTGCCGAGGGGATGGAGCCGGCCGTTGCGGTCGAGGAGATCACCGGACGCCTCGCCGAGGTCCAGGCCGAGGACATCCCGATCGTCGCCTTCAATGCCCGCTTTGACCTGACCCTGCTCGACAGGGAGGCCCGGCGCCACGGGGTAACACCGCTCGTCGAGAGGCTCGGGGGGACTGACGGACTGCTCGTGGTCGATCCCTTCATCCTCGACAAAGAGGTGAACAAGTTCCGGTCAGGCAAGCGTACCCTCGAGGTGCTCTGTCAGGCCTACGGGATCCCGATCGAGGATGCCCATGCTTCGGATGCCGATGCGATCGCCGCCGCCCGACTGGCCTGGCGGATCGCGAGTGACCACCCAGAGCTCGCCGAGTCCCCTTTGCCCGACCTGCACGATCAACAGGTCGCCTGGGCCCATGAGCAGGCAGCCGACCTGGAGCGGTACTTCCGCGACAAGGGCCGTGAAGAAGTGATCGATCGGGAGTGGCCGATCGTCCCGGTCGCCGCATAGGGGCCTGAGAGCCCCTTACGGGCGCCTGGAATCCGATTGAACGAGCAAGGGGATCAGCCGGGAACGGAGGGGGAGAGGGGGGCCTCGCTCAGTCGCGAGGAAGACTTCGACCTGATCGACGAACTGGGAGGCCCTCAGGGCATCGCCGACTCGAGCCTGCCCGGCCTCCTGTTCATCGCGATCTACTCGATAACCGGGGGTGAGCTGCAGCTTTCGGCGATTGCCGCCGTCGGGTTGGGCGCCT
>JBBAUQ010000186.1:0-3286 GCA_040398125.1 Solirubrobacterales bacterium
GACTTCATGGATGTCTCGTCCTACGGGTCCTCTTCCGATACCTCCGGGGTCGTCCGCATCCTCAAGGACCTCGATGATCCAGTCACCGGGCGAGATGTGCTGATCGTCGAGGACATCGTTGACTCGGGGTTGACCCTCAACTATCTGCTTCGTTCCCTGAGCGCCCGTGATCCGGCCTCGCTCGAGGTCTGTGCCCTGATGACCAAGGCCGACCGCCGCCGGGTCGAAGTTCCGATCAAGTACGTCGGTTTCGAGATACCGGATGCTTTCGTGGTGGGCTACGGACTGGACTATCGGCAGAAGTTCCGCAACCTGCAGCATGTAGCCGTGCTTACGGAGGACGCCGTTCCGGCCAGTTGAGCCAGGGGCATGCCATTTAACCCCTGCTAGGCTGCCTTTCTGGCCATTTGGCCTGATTTCCCCGGTAAGTCGGACAGGAGTTCCGAGAGGAAAATTTGAAGAGGTTTTTCAAGAGCGCCGCATTCCCGATCCTGCTGGTCATCGTGCTGGCCTTCGTCGCCCAGCGTGTGATCAGTCCCGATACCGGACCGGAGCCGCCCACCTACAACCAGTTCCTCCAGCAAGTCGAGAAGGGCCAGGTTTCCGAGGTCAACATCAAGACCAAGGACAACACCCTCGAGGTGACCGAGTCCAAGGCCGCCCCGGGCGAGGAAAGCGGGCAGAAGTTCGATACGGGCTACCCGCCGGGCACCGAGCAGAGCCTGTTGAACCAGCTCGACCAAAACGACGTGGCCGTCACCGTCGAGGGCTCCGGTGGTGGAGGCATCCTCTCGATGCTGATCTACGTCTTGCCGTTCCTGCTGTTCTTCGGCTTCTGGATCTTCCTGATGAATCAGATGCAGGGCGGCGGCTCCCGAGTGATGAGTTTCGGCAAGTCGAAGGCCAAGAAGATGGCGGTGGACGCGCCGAAGATCACCTTCAAGGATGTGGCCGGGGCCGACGAGGCCGTCCAGGAACTCCACGAGATCAAGGAGTTCCTGCAGACACCGAAGAAGTTCCAGTCTCTGGGGGCCCGTATCCCCAAGGGTGTCCTGCTCTACGGACCGCCCGGCACCGGCAAGACTCTCCTGGCCCGCGCCGTGGCCGGCGAGGCCGGAGTTCCCTTCTTCTCGATTTCCGGTTCGGACTTCGTCGAGATGTTCGTCGGGGTCGGCGCCAGCCGGGTCCGTGACCTGTTCGAACAGGCCAAACAGAATTCACCCTGCATCATCTTCATGGACGAGATCGACGCCGTGGGCCGTCACCGCGGCGCCGGGATGGGTGGCGGCCACGATGAACGGGAGCAGACCCTCAACCAGTTGCTGGTCGAGATGGACGGCTTCGAGATCAAGGACAACATCATCCTCATCGCCGCGACCAACCGACCCGACATCCTCGACCCGGCGTTGCTCCGGCCCGGCCGATTCGATCGCCAGGTTGCCGTTGACCGGCCTGACCGGCAGGGCCGCAAGAAGATCCTCGAAGTTCACTCGCGAGGCAAGCCGCTCGCCGGCCACATCGACCTCGACGCCCTTGCCGGCCAGACACCAGGTTTTACCGGGGCCGATCTCTCGAACCTGATCAACGAGGCTGCTCTTCTCAGTGCCCGTTCGGGCAAGGCCGAAATCACCCAGGACGAGCTCGAGGAGGGGATCATGCGGGTGGTGGCCGGACCGGAGAAGAAGACCCGGATCCTGTCCGAGAAGGAGCGCAAGATCACGGCCTACCACGAGATGGGCCACGCGATCGTCGGTCACATGCTGCCCAACTGTGATCCGGTCCACAAGATCTCGGTGATCAGCCGGGGCCAGGCGCTCGGCTACACGATCTCCCTTCCGTCCGAGGACAAGTTCCTGACCTCCCGTGCCGAGCTCTCCGAGACGATGGCCATGACCCTGGGCGGCAGGGCTGCCGAGGAACTCGTATTCGATGAGATCACCACCGGCGCCTCGAACGACCTCGAAAAGGTCACCCAGACTGCGAAGCAGATGGTGATGCGTTTCGGCATGTCGGAGAGGCTCGGTCCCCGGGTATTCGGCCATGATCGGGGCCAGCCGTTCCTCGGCCGCGACATGGGTTCGGAACCGGACTACTCGGATGAGATTGCCCGCGAGATCGATGACGAGGTGCGCCGGATCGTCGAGAACGCCCACCAGACCGCTCGCGACATCCTCGACGAGCACCGCGAGGACCTGGAGCGGATCTCGGAGATACTGCTGGAGCGCGAGACGATCGACGCCGACCAGTTTGTGGCCCTGCTGGAGGGCAAGAGCGAGGAAGAGGTCTTCCCGCCCGAGGCAGAGGAGAAGGCGGAGGAAGTTGCCGACTACCCGTCCGAGCCTGAGCCGGTCAACCACCCGACGACAGAGCCTTCGCCAGGCCCGCCCCGCCCCGGTTACGCCGGCGGCATGACCGAAAACCGCTCGGACTGACTGCGCCCCATAGGTCTTGGCCCGGCCGACCTCGATCCCCGATAATGGGCCGGTGGAGCACAGGGAATTCGACGTCGTCGTAGTCGGGGCCGGGCTGGCCGGACTCGCTGCGGGCCGCGCCCTTTCGGACGGCGGGTCTGAGGTCGTGGTGCTCGAGGCGCGGGATCGAGTCGGGGGGAGGACCGAGAACGGGTTCCTGGGAGGGCAGCCAGTCGAGCTCGGAGGACAGTGGGTCGGCCCCGGTCAGGATGAGGTCCTCGGCCTGATCGCCGAGCTAGGTCTCGAGACCTTTCCGACCTGGACCAAAGGCGCGAATTTGCTCGACCTGAACGGTTCGATCCGGCGATACAGCGGCACGATCCCGAAGGTCAATCCGATCGCGCTGGCCGAGGTCGGGATAGCCCTCAAGCGGGTAGACCGCCTCTCTCGCGGGATCGATCCGGCCCGGCCGTGGGCGGCGCCGAAGGCCCGGAAGTGGGACTCGAAGAGTGTCGCGGACTGGATGTCGGCGACCGTCTTCACCTCTACCGCCCGTGACCTCATAAGGCTTGCGGCCCACGCCGTCTGGGCAGCTGAGCCCGAGGAGATCTCCATGCTCCACTTTTTGGCCTATTCACATGCAGCCGGTTCGATCGAGTCCCTGCTCGATACGGAGGGGGGAGCTCAGGATTCCCGAGTGGTAGGAGGCTCGCAGGCGATTTCAGACCGAATGGCCGAACAACTCGGTGGCCCTGTCCTGACCGGAATGCCGGTCTCGACGATCGAGTGGGATGGGGCCGGAGTCACTCTTGAGGCAGGCGGGAGTTCGTTCCGGGGGCGCCGCGCGATCGTCACCGTTCCGCCGGTGCTCGCCG
>JBBAUQ010000187.1:0-3285 GCA_040398125.1 Solirubrobacterales bacterium
AGCGGTTCCGTGACTGCCTGGCTGACGATTTCAATACGCCCAGGGCGATGAGCGAGCTCTTCGAGCTCGTTCGTGCTGCCAATCAGGGCGAGGTAGACGGTGCAGCCCAGGCGATCACCGAGATGCTTTCCCTGGTCGGCCTCGAGTCCGTTGCCGCTGCAGATCCGGACGGAAAGCCGGATGAAGCGGCCCTCGAGCTGCTCGCCCGACGTGAGGAGGCACGCCTGGAAAGGGATTTCGAGGCGGCCGACCGGCTGCGAGACGAGCTTGCCGAGGCCGGGTGGGAGGTCCGTGACGGACCGGAGGGGGCCTCCCTCGTGCGCCGGTCCGGCCGATGAGCACTGATCGTGACCTGGTTTACGGTCGCCGGCCCGTAGCCGAGGCCAAGCGTGGCAAGCGGCGTGTGCTGGCCGTCCATACCGCTCCCGAAGTCGCGCCGGACCGGCTTTCGAGCATGGCATCCACCGAGGATCACCAGGGCGTGGTGGCAGAGGTCGAGCCTTACCCCTATGCCGATGGTGAGACAGTGCTCGATCCTGTCGACTCGCCCTTGATCATCGCTCTGGACCAGGTACAGGACCCCCGTAACCTCGGTGCCGTCTGTCGATCAGCAGAAGTGTTCGGTGCCCGGGCGGTCGTCATCCCCGAGCGCCACTCGGCCTCGGTGACCCCGGTCGTCTGCAAGACCTCGGCCGGGGCGGTCGAGCATCTCGACGTGGCTCGGGTCCGTAACCTGGCCGATTGGCTCGTCCGGGCCAAGGAGAAAGGTTTCTGGGTCTTCGGCACGACCGCCGAGGGCGGTGTCCCGCCCTGGGAGGTCGACCTGGCGGAACCGACGGTGCTCGTACTGGGTGCCGAAGGGAAGGGCCTCAGGCCGAGGGTGGCCGACTCCTGCGACGGAGTCATCACCCTGCCGGGGGCCGGCACGGTGGACTCCCTGAACGTCTCGGCTGCTGCTGCCGCTCTTGCCTGTGAGGCATCCAGGCAGCGGTCGCTCGCGAAATAGTAACAAAAGATACTTAATTTTCCCCTTTCTCAAGGGGAAAATGCCCATATCTGTCCGCCAGGGGGCGCTGACACTTGACACGACCTGTCGAACGCGTAAACTGCCGGTCGTCAAAGAGTAAACCTAAGCTTAAGTCTTAGGTTTGCTTGTCAATAACGGCGTCCAGGGGAGGTAAGTGGCGCCACGAATCTTCTTCGAGAGGGGAGATATCAGTGGCCGTACCTGCCCACCAACCCAGTAATCAAGCCAGATCAGAAGTGGGAGCCAGAGCGCTCAATACAAAGTCTAGGGCTCAAGTAGAGCCTGATGATCTCTATCTTGTCGCCCTTGCCAAGCAGGGCAAGGCCGATGCAACCGACCGTCTGATCCGGCGGTACCACGGATTCGTCCGGATGAAGGCATCCTCCTATTTCCTGGTCGGCGGCGATTCCGACGACCTGATCCAGGAGGGAATGGTCGGGCTCTACAAGGCGATCCGGGACTTCCGGACCGACCGGGAGTCGAGCTTCAGGAACTTCGCCGAGCTCTGCATAACCCGCCAGATCATCACCGCGGTGAAGACGGCAACCAGGAACAAGCACATGCCGTTGAACCAGTGTGTCTCCTTTGCCCAGTCGCCTTCGGCAACCGGTGAGACCGAGACCACGATGGAGGAGATCCTGCCGGGACCGACCGCGGCCGACCCGCTGAACCAGGCGATCTCGACCGAGGAGCTCTCCAGCCTGGTCGCCTGTCTCAAGTCGACCCTTTCCGAGATGGAGAGCAGCGTGCTCGCCTTCTACCTCGAGGACCGCTCCTACGAGGAAGTGGCCATGCTGTTGGGCTGTGACACGAAGACCGTCGACAACGCCCTGCAGCGGGTAAAGCGGAAGGTCAGTCGCCACCTCGCCTCTCGCGAGGTAGCCGGCTGAGCCCGGACACCCCGGACGGATCCTCCGCCTATCCTTCTGCCAGGCCCGCCTAGCTCAACTGGCTAGAGCACCTGTCTTGTAAACAGGAGGTTTCCGGTTCGAGTCCGGAGGCGGGCTTGATCGACCGTGGCCGAGTTCACGGGATCGACCGTAGGATCCCTGCCTTCATGCCGAATCCATCCCTGCGGCCCGGCTCCAGTGATGCCGGGGCGCCCGTCCGGGTGACGGAAGCTGTGTAATCAAGACGGTGAGCGAGGAGCGGATCGCCGCATATCACGAGTACACCCGTCGACACGGGGTAAATCAGTTTCTCTACCTGGTCTTCCGGGTTGTTCTCTCGCCCTTCTTCCTTATCTACTTTCGACTGTCGCGTCAGGGCCGACCGAACGCCCGGGTCGAGGGGGCGACGATCGTCGCGGCCAACCACCGGAGCTTCCTCGATCCGTTCGTGATCGGTGCCTGTCTGCCCTGGGACAAGCCGATGAACTACGTCGCCAAGGTCGAGCTCTTCGAGAAGAATTGGCAGGGATTCTTCCTGAGTCGCCTCGGGGCATTCCCCATCCGGCGCGGGGAGTCCGACGACGACGCGATCCGAACTGCCGAGCTGGTGCTGGCCAGTGGCGGGACGATCTGCATCTTTCCCGAGGGGACACGGATCCGGAAGGGATCCCTCGGCAAGCCGAAGCGCGGGGTGGGGAGGCTGACGATGCGGACCGGGGCACCGGTCCTTCCGGTCGCGGTGAAGGGCAGTGAGGACGTCCGTCGGGGCTGGCGCATCAGGCCTCGCAAGGTCCGGGTCCGGGTCGGCCGGCCGATGAGCTTTCCCAGGGCCGAAGATCCAAGTGCCGCCCAGGCGGCTGCGGTAGTGAGCCGAATCTGGCCAAACGTCGAACTCCAGTGGGAGGACATCGGTGGACTGCCGCCGATGCGTCGGGCCGCCGTGATCGGCGCCGGCAGCTGGGGGACTTCTGTCGCCGTGCTGCTGGCCCGGGGTGGTCTGGAGGTCCAGCTCGGGACCCGGACTGCGGCCCAGGCCGAGCTGATGGTGGGCACCGGGGAGAACGAGCGGTACCTGCCCGGGATCCGGTTGCCTGAAGGCATCGATGTCAGGCCGGCCGACGAGATCGAGTTGGCCGGGGTGGACCTGCTCTGCCTGGCAGTTCCGTCGGCCAGCTACCCCGAGGTGGTCGAATCCGTCCGCGACCGGGTCGGCCGGCGGACCGGGGTGTTGCTCCTCGCCAAAGGCCTGGTGGCTCCCCTTGGCGAGCTTCCCTCGGAGTACGTGGGGGCCCGGGCTTCGGTCCGGGGGATCGCCTGCCTGGGCGGCCCTGCCCACGCCAGGGAGGCCGCGCTGGGGTCGGCCGCGCT
>JBBAUQ010000188.1:0-2446 GCA_040398125.1 Solirubrobacterales bacterium
GGAGGAGTCGCCCGCCGAGTTCGACGAGCAGCCCGGTCTCCTCCGCCAGCGGCAGGAAGTCGGCGGGATTGAGCAGACCGCGATCGGGGTGGAGCCAACGTGGTGACACCTCGTACGAGACGACCCGACCCGACTGGAGATCGACGACCGGCTGGAAGTACGGCACCACCTCGCCGCGCTCGAGGCCGTAGCGGAGCTCGCCGGCGAGACGCAGCATCTCGGCGCCGGGTCGCGGTCCGCCCTCCTCGAACGCCTCGACGCAGTTCCGGCCACGGGCCTTCGCCCGGTACATCGCAGCATCGGCGTCGCGGATCATCGACGACGGTGTGGCGTCGAGTCGATGGTTGGTGGCGTAGCCGATCGACGCCGTGACGAACAGTTCGTGGTCGTCGACGTCGATCGGGACCCGCACCGCTTCGCGGATCCGTTCAGCGAGCGCACGAGGCTCGGCGACCGTCGCGACGATGAACTCGTCGCCGCTGAACCGGGCGAGCACGTCGGTCGGTCCGAGGGCCGACCGGACCCGCTCGGCGAGGACCCGGATCACCTCGTCGCCGGCGTCGTGGCCGAGGCTGTCGTTCACCACCTTGAAGTGGTCGACGTCGACGAACAGCACGGCGACGTCGTCGATCCCGACGGTCACCAACCGCTCCTGCAGCAGTTGCACGAGGTACCGCCGGTTCGGCAGCCCGGTGAGGTCGTCGTGGCGGGCTGCGTGACGGAGTCTGGCCGTCGAACGACGCTGCTCGCTCACGTCCTCGACGTGGGTCACCGCCAACTGGACGCCGTTCTCCTCGACCATCGCCACCCGGGTGCGTGCCCAGACGTACTCGCCGTCGGTCCGCCGGTAGCGCTGGTCGATCCGGAACGAGTCGACGATGCCGAGTTCGAGCCGAGCCCGGTGCGGTTGCGCCGCCCGCACGTCGTCGGGGTGGGTGAACTCGCGGAGGGTGCAGCCGACCAGGAGACCGGCGTCGATGCGCAACATGTCGGCGAGCGCCTGGTTGGCGTCGACGATCCGACCGTCGTCGATCCGCACCAGCGCCATCCCCGACGGGGCCGACCGGAACGCCTGCTGGAACCGGTGACGCGCCTGCTCCATCGCCTCCTGGTGCCGCAGCCGCTCCGAGACGTCCCGCAGTCGGACGACCAGACGGTCCGGGGCCGGCCCGGGGCCCGGTCGGGCCGGATGGAAGGAGACCTCGACCATGACCGGGTCGAAGTCGACGTCGTAGACGTGGACCTGCACCGGTTCGACGTCGACCCCGGCGAAGACCTGCGCCACCGCCTCGGCGAGCACCGACCGTTCGTCGGGATCGAGGTGGTCGGACAGGTGGACCCCGGTGCCGTGCAGGGCTCCACCGTCCCGGTCGAGTCCGAGGAGGTCGACCGCAGCGGCGTTGCCCGACTGCACGACCAGATCGGCGTCGACCGTGAGCACCGCCTCGGGCAACTCGTCGAGGAGGCGACGGGCCTCGCTCTCGGCGGCCTCGGCGGCGACGAGGAGTTCGTGCATCGCCGCCCCCCGACGGACGTGGTACCAGACGACCGCACCGGCCGTGGCGACGGCGACGCCGAGCACGACCAGGTCGACGGGCCAGTTCACGACGCGAGGCTAGGCAACCCCGTCCTCGGGCGGGGTGATACCGCCGGCTGCCCACCACTGGCGCAACCGTCGCTCGGCCTCCACCTCGCCGATCAGGCCCTCCTCGAGTCGGAGTTCGAGCAGGAACGACAGTGCCCGACCCACCTCGGGTCCCGGTACCAGGCCGAGGATGGCCATCACCTGGGCACCGTCGAGTTCGGGGCGGATCGACGCCAACTCCTCAGCCTCGGCGAGGGCGTCGATCCGGTGCTCGAGATCGTCCATCCGCCGCGACAGTTGCTCGGCCTTGCGTTCGTTGCGCGTCGTGCAGTCGCACCTCGTGAGGACGTTCAGTTAGTGGACGAGTTCACCCGCATCACGGACGTACCGCCGGACCGCCGAGTCGCTCCAGCCGAGACGGTAGGTGTGGAACCGCAGGTGGAGCGCCACGAGTTTGGTGACGGCGGCGACGTCGTCGTTCGAGTACCGCAGTTCGGTCATCCGCTTGCGGGTCATCTTGGCGCCGACCGCATCGTGGTGGTGGAAGGTGGTGCCCTTGCCGGCGAGGTATCCGCGCGTCCGCGGCTTGCCGATGTCGTGGAACAACGCCGCCAGCCGCACCCGGCGGAAGTCGAACGGTGGACGCCCGGACGGCTGTTCGTGGGGTGGGCGGACGTTCTCGATCACGGCGATCGTGTGGGTGAGCACGTCCTTGTGGCGGTGGATCGGATCGTGCTCGAGCCGCATCGCCGACAACTCCGGCAGGAACTGGTCGGCCAGGCCGGTGTCGTGGAGGAACCACAAGCCGGCGGTCGGGTGGTCGAGCGTCATCAGCTTGTCGAACTCGTCGCGGATCCGTTC
>JBBAUQ010000188.1:2456-2962 GCA_040398125.1 Solirubrobacterales bacterium
CTTGCCTTCGAGCTTGCGCTGTAGGCGCTCGGCCGAGAGCTGGATCGGTGTCAGCGGGTTTTTGATCTCGTGCGCCAGGCGCCGCGCCACCTCGCCCCAGGCCTGGGTGCGTTCGGCCGAGACGATCTCGAGGCGGGACGCCATCGCCGTGACGGCGGCGACGAGGCGCTCCTCGGGTGTGAACCCGTACCGCGAGACGAAGCGCGCCGCCCGCAGCATCCGCAGCGGATCGTCGCTGAAGCTCACCTCGGGGCCGAGCGGGGTCCGCAGCACCCGACGGGCGAGGTCGCCGGCGCCGTCGTGGGGATCGACCAGCACGGGAGCCGATCCGGTACCGAGCTCGAGGGCCATGGCGTTGATCGTGAAGTCCCGTCGTTCGAGATCGGTCGTCACGTCGTCGGCGTAGCGGACGTGCGGCTTGCGCGAGTCGTCCGTGTACGACTCGGCGCGGAACGTGGTGATCTCGTAGGTCCGGTCGCCGACCCGGGCACCGATCGTGCCGACCC
>JBBAUQ010000188.1:2972-3278 GCA_040398125.1 Solirubrobacterales bacterium
GGTCACGGTCGACATCGTCGGCCTCGCCGGCCCCGCCCTGCCCGAACAGCAGGTCCCGGACCGAACCACCGACGAGATAGATGCGGTGGCCCGCCCGCGAGAAACGGTCCGCCAGTGGCGACAGTTCGGCGAGGACCTTGGCGAAGCGGTCGGGGGTCATGGCGCCGCCAGGCTAGTGGGGTGACCCGGAGCCTTCGCCGTGACCACCACGCCGGACGGCGTGCCCGTCGACCGCGATCAACGGGAGAAGGGTCGACGGTGCGACTACCGTCGCGTCCGTGAAGGGTTCGGTGACGGGCACGACGA
>JBBAUQ010000189.1:0-3276 GCA_040398125.1 Solirubrobacterales bacterium
TCATGGCCCCGCCCACCTTGCGGAAGAACTTGTTGGTGAGCATGGCGCCGCGACCGATGGTCAACTCGTCCATTGTCTTTCCTGCCTCCGGAGAAGGAACCAGGGCGGGGAGAGAATCGACGACGATGGCGTCCACGGCCTTGGACTCAGCGAAGGCGATGACCGCGTCGAAGGCCTCCTCCATGACCGTCGTCTCGACAACAATGACTCGGTCGGTGTCCACTCCGCACATCTGCGCGTACTGCGGAACCCAGGCCTCAGCCGCGACCCAGACGGCCGTGAAGTCCGGATTGATGGCCTGATTGGCGGCGATCATCTTGAGAGCCATCAAGGTCTTGCCATGGCTGGGCTCGCCGACCAGTTCTGTCCATTGATTGCCGGGCAGCCCGCCGCCGAGGATGTAGTCCCAAGTGACGCTGCCGGTCGTGAATCGGGGGAGGACGTCCGAGCGGATGTCAGATCCGACGACGACAACGTCGCCGCCCAACTTCTTGTTGAGTGTGTCGATGACCTTCTTGGCGTCTGCGCTGATCATGAGGGCGGGGCTCCTTGCATCTCTCGTCCGGGCGTGAATCCGCAGGAGTAACAGCGGGGGGCGGGCGCGGCCATCCCTCGGTCAGACATGACCGTCCCCGTGTTCGAACGGCTGAAGAAGAGGTCGCTGCCGCAGTTGGGACACATCCCGGTGCCCTCCCGGGCAGCCTGGCTTCCCTGCCAATGACCCGAAACCTCGGCGAAGTTGTCGGCTGTCACCTGAATGTGGGGGGAGTTCCTCGGCTGTGCGGGCGGCATAGGGGGCAGGGAGCGAGATGGTGCCCGGTCCGCGGTCGGTGGGGGAGCGGGACTGCTTCCGAGTTTTCGGTCCCACCACGACTGACTCACTTCTTCACCTCAATAAGGTCTAGGGCGGCCAATTGAGACAGGACGCCTAGGGTGCAACTGACAGATACGCGGGCAATCCAGGCCTGCATGTAGGTCTGCTCTTCCTCGGTGAGTTCACCCTTGTGCGGAGAGACGGTGTCGTAGTAAGCCATGACCCCAGCGGTAAGGGAGGAAGCGAAGTAGGTGACCAGGGGGAGTAGGTGACTCACCGCCCGAGACCTCTGCTCTGAGGCGGCCACGTCCTCCTGCGTGATCTCTGGGAGTCCAAGCAGGGTCCCCAGTTGCTGCGCTTCGAGTAGCCGGGAGTCAAGGATGAATCCCTTGGTGGCCTCGGCGGAGTCGATGGTCATCAGACGTTCGACTCGCTTCTTGGACCGGCGGTACTTCAGGAAGTCGTTGATCATTTCGCCTCTCCCCAGCGATCTGCGATGGCTACCTCGGACACAAGTGGAACTCCCAGGCTCGATAGGAGGGCGCAGTTCGCTACGTCCTCCATGGCCGACTTCACCGCAAAGGCGGTTTCCTCGGCGAGTTCCGTGGGGGTGACGACAACAAGTTCGTCGTGGACTGTCAACGTGATGTACGACGGCTCTGGTATGTCCTCGTTGGCGAAGACGATGGCCATCTTCATGACATCCGCGGCGGATCCCTGGATAAGGGTGTTGAAGGCTTGCCGCTGGGCGCGGAGCCGAACGTAGAACGTGTCATTGAAGAGGTCAGGAAGGTAGCGACGACGGCCGGAGATGGTGCAGACGTAGGGGACAGTCTTGGTTGACCTCGCGTGATTCACGGCCTTGGTGATGGTGGACGCCTTCAGTCGGTCTACGTTGGGGAACTTCTGGCTGAATTCATTGAGGAGTTCCTTCGCCTCGTCCACGGTGCATCCGATGGACTTTGAGATCTTCTGCGGCCCTACCCCATATGCGATCGAGAGGACTAGGACCTTGCCAGCCTTACGGTCAACGCCCATCCGGTCGCCGATCGTTGTGTAGATGTCGTCTCCTCTGCGGTAGGCGTCCACCATGACCTCGTCCTTGGAGAATGCCGCGATGAGGCGCGGCTCGATCTGGCTGTAATCCGCGACGACCAGGGAATGCCCCTCAGGGGCGACGAATAAATTGCGGATCTTCTTGCCGTACTCGGTGGAGGACCCTGGGACGTTCTGCAAGTTCGGGTTGGAGGACGAGAAGCGCCCGGTAGCGGCACCGATCTGGTTGAAGTCTGTATGAATCCGGCCGTCCTTATCGACCAGTCCCTCCCCAGCGTCAGTGCCGAGGTAGGGGAGGACATAAGTCGAGAGGAGTTTGTTCAGGCCAGAGTGCTCAAGGAGAGCGTCCACCAGTTGGTCCTGGCCCCGCCATGCCTCCAGGGCCTCGGCAGAGACGCTGTAGTCGCTGATTCTGAGAGCCTCGCCGCGCTGGTCTCGGTCTTTGCCTCCGGGAGTGAGCACGGTCGGGACTAGACCTCTGCCGCCTGACTCCTTGGAGCCGTACAGGAGTTGCTGCTTTTCGGAGTTGGAGGTCAAGGTGAATGGCCTACCGGCGATCCGGAAGATTCGGTCCTTGACCTTCTCGATATCAGCGTCGAGACTCTCGCGGAGAACGATCAGTTGCTCGGTGTCAATGGGAGCCCCGATCAGTTTCATGCGAGCGACGAAAGGCAGAACCTGCATCTCCAGGTTGAATGCCACCGAGAGTCGATCCTCTTCGATCTTCTGACGAAGCACTTCCCAGACCTGTGAGGTGGCTACGACGTCAAGCAAGGCGTACTCATGGACCTCTTGCAGGGAGTGATTCTCGACGAACTTCCCGACCCCCTTGACCATGTCGATGTCGGCATACTTCTTGGCGACATCCTTCAGGCCGAAGCCGTACTCCTTGGTGCTATCAACCAGAAATGCAGCGATCCGCGTGTCGGCATAGGGGCCGCAGGGGATGTCCCCGAGGTACTTGGCCACGGATCCGAGATCGAATGCCAGATTGTGGCCGACCTTGAGCAACGAAGGCTCGAAGAAACAGGGCTTCAGCGCGGAGAAGACCTCCGTGCGGCTGAGGTGCTCGGGGGGCTCGGTGAAGATCTTGTTGGCCTTCTTGCGGTCAACGGAGTAGTCCGACTTTCGTGGCTGTAGTCCGCGGGCGAGCCTCTCGCGGAGGGATACCGAATCCTTCAGTGGGTACCTCTCCTCGACGAATTCCCCGTTGGGAAAGTTCATCGGGATAGACCACTGCCGGGCGGCATCGCCTACGGTGAGCCAAACGACATCGTTGCGCCAAGTGTCGAGGCGATGGCCCATGGTCTCGACGTCGAAGCAGAAGTAGTCGGCTTCGTCGAGGAGGTATCGAACGGCCTCTTCTAACTGGTCGGCGGTGGTGACGAGCAAGGTTCCTCCAGGGG
>JBBAUQ010000190.1:0-3261 GCA_040398125.1 Solirubrobacterales bacterium
TGCCCAGGGGCGATCGGTGTTGCCGTCGGCGAAGAGCTGATTCCGCCAGTCCGGGGTCGGAAGCAGGCCGGACGATTCGCCCGGCAGGTCGATCCCGGTTGGCTCGCCGATCCCGAAATTACGTGACCATTCCTGCAGGGTGTCACTGCCATTCATTGCCTCGCCGAGCCGGTAGAAGTAGACGTCTGAAGAGACTTCCATCGCCCGACGCAGGTCGACTGAACCGTGGGCCTGACTCCCGGCATTGGTGAAGACCTGCCCGCCGATGGTTATCTGGCCGCCATCCTCGATGTAGTCACTCTCCGAGATGAAATCGCCATCCAGGCCGGCCACGGCGGTGATCGGCTTGAAGACCGATCCGACGGGATAGGCGCCGGCGATTGCCCGGTTGAACATCGGGGCACCCTGATCTTCGTCCCAGAGCCGCTCGGCATCGGCCTCCGACAGGGGCCGCGTGAAAATGCTGGGGTCGACGTTGGGGAAGGAACCGAGGCCGACCACATCACCGTTCCTGACGTCCATCGCGACGAAGGCCCCGGGAAGGCCGATGCCGCCCAGCGCGGCCTCACCGGCCGCCTGGACGTCGGAATCGATCGTCAGCCGGACCGAATCCCCGGGCTTGGGGTCGCTCGAGGCGAGGCGCCCCCTGATCTGTCCGGTCGAGTCGACCTTGAGCCTCCGAAGGCCGGCCTCTCCCCGCAAGATGCGGTCATAGACCTGCTCGACGCCTGCCCGTCCGATCTGATCGCCGGCCACCAGTTCATCCCCACCTTTGGCTTCGAGATCCTCCTGGGTGACCTCGCCCACGCTGCCGAGGAGGTGAGCCGCCAGGGTCCCGCCCGGGTACTTGCGCACGAAGACACGGTTGACGTCCAGGCCGGGAAAGTCACCCCTGTTCTCCAGGATGTAGAAGACGATCTCCTCATCGGCGTCGCGGACTATGGTCACCGGGGTACCGGGCGGGTTCGACCGCAGCTGGTTGCGGTACTTGCGTCCGATCGCCGACCCCTCGAGTCCGGTCACCTCGGCCAGCGAGCCAAAGAGCCTCTTGCGCTCCTGCCTGCTGGTCGGTATCCGGGCCGGATCGAGCTGCAGGGCGATGCTGGAGCGATTGTCGACCAACACCTCGCCGTCCCGGTCGAGTATCTGGCCCCCCGGGCCGTTCACCCGTACCTCGAACGTGCGGTTCTCGTTTGCCTCGGCCCGGTACTCATCACCGGTCACGACCTGGAGCGTCCAGAGCCTCATCAGCAGCACCGCGAACAGCGCCATGCCGAGCACGGCGATCAGGGCGACACGGAATGAGACCCGGCCCCTGCGTTTTTCTTCTTTTTCTGCGAGTTCGACGTTCATCTCGAGGACTTTCGCGACCTGCTTACGGCTCGAGGACCCTGGCGTCCCGCCGACGGCGGCGATCGGACCTGCCGGCTACCAGGGCCGGACGGAGGATCCGGATCGTCAGGACGAACAGCGGAATGCCCAGGAGGAAACCATAGAGACCCTGGATGATCAGATCGACCAGGGCACCGGCAGAAAACGCCCCCTCGAGACCGAGGGCCTCCAGGAGGATCCCGTAGAGGATCAGGGCCGTGACCGTGGCCAGTCCACAGATCGCACCTGCCGCCGGGGCCGAGGGAAGGTCCCCTCGTTCACGGTAGGAACCGGCCGCGTACCCGACAGCCATCAGCACCAGGGAACTGGCGCCGAGCGGCGCGTTGATCAGGGCGTCAGCGAGGAAGCCGACCGTGAAACCGGTGACGGCCCCGATCAGACGGCCGCCCAGCAGCCCGAAGATGGCGACGAACCCGGGCAGGATCCACGGCGAGACACCGAGCAGCTCGACCATCGAGAAGAAGCCGACCTGGAGCAACACGACCACCAGTACGAGCGGGACGATCCTGACCATCGAACGGCCGGTGATGATCATTCCCCACTCCCCTTCACCAGGACCTGGACGAGGTCGAGATTGCGAAAGTCGACGAAGGATTCGACGTCGACGCTCTGGATCGCCTCGCGGCGGTCGATCGGTGCCTTTTCGATCTCACCGATCGGGAGGTTCGCGGGAAACAGTGAGGAGAGGCTGCCACTCCGCCAGCCGGCGGTCACTACGGCCTGACCTTCAACGATCCCGGAGGTGTCATCGATGAACTCGAGCACGAGCTTGCCGGGTGCCCCGATGCGGGCGCGCACTATTCCCTGGGCCCCTTGCGGCAGGATCTCGGCTGACGCCGCGCTAGCCCCGTCGGTCAGCAGCGTGACCACAGAGGTGTTCCGGCTGACCGAACTCACTATCCCGACGAGTCCGTTGGCTTCGATCACCGGATCATCGACCGCTACACCGTCGACCGACCCGCGGTCGATGCCGACCGAGGAGTACCAGAGTGTCGGCGAGCGTGAAATGACCGTCGCGTCGACCAGCCGGCGATCGGCCGGGAGGCGACCCTGACGCTCCAGCTTGAGCACCTGGCGAAGCTGCTCGTTCTCGGCGATGGCAACCTTGCCGGCGACCGCGTCCGCACGGGCTCTCGCCAGCTGGCGGGAGAGCCGCTCCCGGTCGCCGCGCGCCTCGAAGGTCTCATCGAACCAGTTGACCAGATCCCTGCCCGGCTTGAGCGCCCCGCTGGCCACCTCCTGGACCGGTCCGAACACATCACCGAGCGCCGAACCGAACCGGCCCGAGCCACTCCCGAAGGTGACCGAGAGCAGGATGAAGGCCAGGACAATCAGGCCACCGAGAATGAGGCGGCGTCTTAACACTTGTCTGCGATACACGGTCTGGCAATCCTCGCAGGACCGACCGGCGGAGACAGGGGGAACTGCCGGCCGGATTCAGGCTTGCCGACCGGCCGCTCGAACGCCGTTCGCGCCGATGCCGTTCAGATGGTGGCCACGGCAAGAGGCAGCCCCTCGGGGCTGCCTCAGCTGTCTGTCCCCTGGTCCCCCGGGATCCCCTCCAGCAGGTCCGGGACGAGTTCCAGCAACGCCCCGACCGGTAGACCGATCACGTTGGAAACGTCTCCCTCGACCGAGGCGACGAGAGAGGCCCCCAGCCCCTGGATCGCGTAGCCACCGGCCCGGCCCCGCCATTCCCCACTGGCCAGGTAGCGCTCGATCGCCTCGGCATCGAGGTTCCTGAAGGCAACCTTCGTCTCGACCAACCTCGTGTTGGCCTGTTCGGGGTCCGGTCCGATGACCGCCAGACCGGTAAGGACGGAATGCTCACGTCCCGAGAGCTGGGCGAGGTACTCCCGGGCCCTGACC
>JBBAUQ010000191.1:0-3241 GCA_040398125.1 Solirubrobacterales bacterium
GGTGGCGACAAGCCTCTCCGCGGATCCGGGGGTGTCGTATTCCCTCGCCCAGCTCCAAGGGCTTGGAACCTATTCCGCCAACAACACGAAGGGCGTCACCCAGACCTACGCCAACACCCCCGGTATCCTCGTGGACAACCTCAACTCCGGCCGAGTCTACCTGAATTTCGGCACTCAGGGTCTTGTCAACCCCACTATGGCCTCCGGCTACACGCCCGAGCCTTATTCCTCTGTGGACCCGAACTACGCCACGCGCTGGCAGTATTTCGAGACCACCATCAAGAACGGCCAGGTATGGGCCGACCTCTCCTACATCGATTTCACCTCGATCTCCTTCAGCCTGAACGCCACCAACGCGCCCAACGGCGGTAACACCAACCAGATATCCGCCAATGCGACGACCTTGGTCAACGCCACGCTCGCCTCCGCCACCTCGAACGCCGCGTCACTGCCCGTGGCCGGGGCGGTTCTACCCAACCCGCAATTCGCCCGCGTCATCAGCCCCCAATACACGGTTGGCAACAACCAGACGGTTTACGGCGATTTCACCAACTACCTCGCCAGTCTGAACGGAAAAACTTCCACGATCAGCGGACTGTTCGCCGGCGTCGGCGGGGAACTCGGCGCGCCCACCACGCAGGCCCAGATCTACGATTACACCGCGTCGTTCAGCGGCACCGATGGAAACGGAACCGTCACCCTCACCGCGAATCCGAATTCCGGCACAGGAAATTACGCTAACATCGCCGACGCCATCGCTCCGGGGAAAAACACCAATGGCGGCTTCGGCGTCGGCGCGGACATCACCATCACGATCAAATACACCGATCTGATCGACCCCAAGGGCATTTACGGCAGCAACCCGCCCTACACCGTCAACGGCACCGTGACACAAAACAACACCGGCATCGTGAACGATGTCTTCGGCCGTGTGGTCGGCGACCTCCTTGCAGGGCTGACTTTTGGAACTGTCGGGAGCAATGTCTCCGCGAACCTCACCATCGGGAACGGCACGATCCACAACCTCAACGGCCCCATCGGCTCCCTTTCCAGCAGTGTCTGGTGGGCATCGGGGAATGGGACGAACCTCCAGTGGATTCCCGTCGGCGACACCCTGTATTCGGTAGCTTGGAACCAAAGCCTCACCGGATCCAGCAACGGCACGCTGCTCTACGGCGGCGCCCAGCCCGGCGGTAACTCCACGATAAACACACCCTACTACAACTACTACTCTGCTGCCCTGGTTGGGCCGACCAACGACTTCAACACCCCGCTGACCCCCGGCTACGGCACGCCCTTCGGCGACCGCATCGGCAACAACCTTCTCACCTTTGATGTGAGCAAAGACACGCAGGGCTTCATGATCCTCACCATCAACCCCGACAGTGGCCAGGGCATTCCCGCCTCGCTCTGGACCGGCGGTAACGGCTCGTCGTGGGACACTCTGTCCAATTGGAAAAACAACAACGGCGGCAATGCCACCCAGATTCCGGGGGGCAATGCCACCACCACCATCCAATTCCTAGGCACCGCTGGCAATTCCACGCCCGCCACCGTGGATGTCGGCGGAGCCCGCGAGGTCGCCGCGATCTCCTTCCGCTACGGCGCCCAGCCCTTCACCCTCCAAAACGGCACTATCACCCTCAACGGCTACCAGCAGGACGGCTACTTTCCAGTCGGCGCGAACATCGTCAATTCCTCCCTCCACGCCCAAACGATCGAGAACGACCTCGTCTTCACCTCGAACGGCACCTTGGCCGCCGTTAACGGCAACCTCACGCTCTCCGGAACCATCACGAACAACGCCACGCTTACGAACACCGGCGGCAACACCACCACGCTCTCCGGCAATGTCTCGGGCACCGGTGGCTTCTCCCAGACCGGCACCGGCACGCTCGCCCTCACCGGATCGGGAAACACCTTCAACGGCGGGCTGTCGATTTCCAATGGCACGATCGCCCTCGGTGCCACCGGCGCGGCCGGCACCGGCACGATCACCCTCACTGGCGGCACCCTCGCCGCGCAGGGCGGCGGCAACTACACTTTGCCGAATTCCCTCGTTCTGAATGGCAGCCCCACCATCACCGGCGATGGCTCGCTGGCCTTCAACGGCGGCACCACGATGTCGAACAGCACCGTCTTCACCGCAAACGCCCCGGTCGCCCTGAATGGCATCCTTGGCGCGACCGGCAACAACACCGCGAACTACACCCTCACTGTCGCCGGCAATGCCTCGCTCACACTGGGGGGCTCCTCCGCGAACACCTACAACGGCTCGTTCGCCGTCACCAGCGGAACCTTGGAACTCGCCAAAACCGGCAACGCCACCTCGGTCTTCAACAACCTCACCATCGGCGGAACCGGCTCCCCGGCCACCGTCCTCGTCTCCACCGAGAATCAGATCCAGCTTCCCGGCACGACCACTTCCTCCATCACCCTCAATCCCGGCGCCACCCTCGCGCTCGGCTCGAATTCCCTGAACCTCTCCACGACCACGCAAAACATGAGCGCGCAGCTGGTCTTCTACGGCGGCGATGTCACGGGCAACGGCACGATTTCCACCTTCGGCAACACCGCCAGCATCCAATTCCTCGGCTCCGGCAACACCACTTCCACGATCGCCTCCAATTTTTCCCTCCAAAACTCGACCCTCAACGGCACCGCGGCGGGCAATTTCACGGCCTTCAATGTGTTCTCGAACGACGCTCCGGTCCAACTCGCCGTCACCGGCGACCTCTCCGGCCCCGGCGGCCTCTCGAAGGGCGATGCCGGCACCCTTTGGCTCCAGGGGAACAACACCTACTCCGGCGGCACCAGCCTCGCCGGAGGCGTTCTGGCGGCGAACTCCATCGGCTCCGGTGGCGTGGTCTTCGCCGGAGGCGGCCTAAGCCCCGGCGGGTTGAACCAAATCTCCAACCTCACCGCGGAGGGAGGCGTCACCTTCTCCAAGGGCTTCCTCCTCTTCGATCTCGCGGGAGGCAACTCCTCCGATGTCCTGACGGTCAACGGCACTTTCACAAACTCCGCCAACGGCACCCAAATCCTCTTCGTCTTCAACAACGACTCCACCCCCTCCGGCAATTTCTCCTACACCCTCGCCAGCAATTTCGACCCCACCGCCGGCAACTACACCTACACCTCCGCGAACATCCCCGGCCTCGTGGGCAATTTCCTCTACTCGTCCGGCAACCTCACCTTCTCTGGTGCGGCAGGGGTCAACGCCACCTGGACCGGCAATACC
>JBBAUQ010000192.1:0-3224 GCA_040398125.1 Solirubrobacterales bacterium
ACTCGTCGCCGTCACGGACGGCGTTGGTCTCCATGTGCGTCGCATCCGAGCCGTGTTCGGGTTCGGTGATCCCGAAGGCGAACCCACGGCGGCCCTCGGCGAGGTCGTCGATCCAGTCCGCCTGCTGCTCGGGGCTGCCGTACTTCAGCATCAGGAGCAGGCCGACGTTGTTGCCCACGATCGAGTGCTCGTTCTGCAGGTCGTTGTGGAGGCCGAGCCCGCGTCGGGCGAGATGCTCGCGGATGACCGCCATCCCGAAGATCGTGCCGTCACGTCCGCCGTACTGCTTCGGGAACGGGTAGCGGTAGTGGCCCGCCTCGTCGGCGAGCCGCTTGGCCCGGTGCAGCAGCGCCTCCCACTCCTCGTTGGGCAGACCGTCACGGTGCCAGTCGGTCCGGGCGTCCTCTCGGCGGTGGTCGAAGAACCGGACGTTGTCGTCGGCGCGTTCGAGCGGCTCGATGACGGCCCCGATGAACTCGTCGAGCTCGGCGAGGTAGTCGACGAGACTCTGCGGCAGCGACGGATCCCAGACGTGCGATGCGGACATGTCCGCACCGTACCCAGCGGCTCAACCTGCGGTCGTCACGGGGACAGCACCCGCTGGAGACTCGGGCCGGGCGCCGGGCGGGCGCCGGGGTGCTCGATCACCCAGGCGGAGACCTGATTGGCGAAACGCGTCGCAGCGAGCACGTCGGCCCCGCAGAGGAACCGGGCGAGGAAGGCCCCGGCGAAGGAGTCGCCGGCACCGGTGGCGTCGACGAGCTTCCCGGTGGCCGGTGGGATGTGGTGCCCGACCCCGTCCCGCCACACGAGCGCACCGTCGGCGTCGAGTTTCAGCACCACGAGCGCCGTCGGGTACAGCACGGCGAGTTCGCGGGCGATGTCCTCCGGGTCCTTGCAGCCACTCAGGACGGCACCCTCCTCCTTGTTGGGGAGGAACAGGTCGAAGGCGAGGTCGCGGGTGACGGCGAGGAACTGATCGACCCCCATCTCCTCGATCATCTGGAACGAACCGGGATCGAACGAGAGCGTCGCCCCGGCGTTGCGGGCGATCCGCGCCGCCGAGCGGGCGGCGCTCCGCGGCGGGTCGGTGAAGAACGACCACGCCGTCAGGTGGAGATGGCTCGCCATCGCGAAGGCCGATCTCGGGATCTCACTCGGCAACAGGTAGAAGTCGGCGCCGTGGCCCGACACCATCGAGCGTTCACCGGTGTGGTCGACGAACACGGCGACCGAACCCGTCGGATGGGCGTCGGACTCGACGAGGTCGTGCGTGACGCCCTCCTGGTCGAGGTCGTCGATCGCCAACTGCCCCATTCGGTCACGCCCGATCTTGCCGACGAAGTGGCTGTCGAGACCGCACCGCTTCGCCCAGACCGCCACGTTGGCGGCGCTCCCCCCGGGAAGCAGCATCACCTCGCCGAACGTGTCACCGCCGCGTTGCAACTCGGTGTTCGTCCGGATGAGGACGTCCCATGCGAAGTCACCCAGCACACACAGTTGCGCCACGACGCCACGGTAGCGGCCGGCCATCGGCCTCCCGTTGCCCGTCAGTCGCCCGTCGCCGCCCGCAGCATCACCAGCGCCAGCACACCTCGGGCCGTCCAGCCGAACGTGCGCAACCAGTTGCTCCAGACGAGCAAGGAGTGGACCGACGCATCGAACCCGTCGGCGAGGCGACCGTGCAGCGGAGCGTAGAACGCACCGGTCGACACCCAGATCGCCACGAGGAGCAGTCCGCAGGCGAGCCAGAGGCCCCGAGACACACCCGTGTCGGTCAGTGCCAACGCTGCAGCAGCGATCACCTCGACCACGGCGAAGATCGCCAGGACCGCCACGACCCGGCGCTGGTGGAACTGCTCGAACGCCACGAACCCGTCGGCGGGCACCCGCGCCATCATCGGGTACACGAGCAACTGGATCGTCCAGATGAACCCCACCATCGCCCACGTCGAGGCGGCATGGACGAGGACCCACGGATGCACCCCCGCATCATGGCGCGTCGATGCGTCGACGCCCAACGGTGCCGCCGGGACGGCGCCGGGAGGTCTAGGGTCGCCGCTCGTGTTCACCACCGAGGCGCTCATCGTCGGCGCCCTCGCAGCGTTCGTGGTCGGCCTGTCGAAGACCGGGTTGCCCGGAGCCGGCCTCGTCGCCGTCCCGCTCTTCGCGACGATCTACGAGGGGCGCCTCATCCCCGGAGCGACGCTGCCGATCCTGCTGTTCGCCGACCTGTTCGCCGTGGGCTGGTACCGCCAGCACACCCGATGGGACCTGCTCCGACCGCTCGCCGGCTGGGTGGGCCTCGGGTACGTCGCCGGCATCGTCTTCTTCGTCGTGGTGGGCGGTGCGACCCGGGGCATCGAGGTGATGATCGGCGGGATCATCCTCGTCATCGTCGCGATGCAGGCCTGGCGGATGCTGCGGCGGACGCCGCCCCGCGACGCCACGCTCGTCACCGCCGCCACCTACGGCACGACCGGAGGCTTCACGACCTTCGTGGCCAACGCCGCCGGGCCGATCCTCAACACCTACCTGATCGGACTCGGCCTGCCGAAGCACGAACTCGTCGGCACGTCGGCGTGGTTCTACTTCGTCGTCAACCTCGGCAAGGTCCCGCTCTACCTGGCCCTCGGCGAATGGACGAGCGGTGGGCGGTTCTTCACGTGGGAGGCGCTGCTGTTCGCCGTCGCGCTCGTCCCGGCGATCCTCGTCGGTGTCGTCGCCGGGCGGTGGCTGTTCCACCGCATCCCCCAGTTCGCCTTCCACGTGACGGTGCTGGCGCTGTCCGCCGGAGGTGCCGTCCGCCTGCTCTGGTGACGCCATCGGCACCGGGCAGCGCCGATCACCCCACGGCGCTACCGTCGCCCGACGTGAGCGAGCGCAGCGCCGTCGACTTCCCGCCCGGCTTCCGATGGGGCGCAGCGACGTCGGCCTACCAGATCGAGGGAGCGGTCCGCGACGGTGGTCGTGGCCCGTCGGTGTGGGACGAGTTCTCCCACACCGAGGGCAAGGTCCGCAGGGGACACCACGGTGACGTCGCCTGCGACCACTACAACCGGATGGACGACGACGTCGCTCTCATGGCCGAACTCGGCCTGCAGAGCTACCGGTTCTCGATCTCCTGGTCGCGGGTCGTGCCCGACGGGCGCGGGCGAGCCAACCGGAACGGGCTCGACTTCTACCACCGACTCGTCGAACGCCTCTTCGAGCACGACATCGAG
>JBBAUQ010000193.1:0-3182 GCA_040398125.1 Solirubrobacterales bacterium
GAAGTCGTAGCCCCGGTAGCCCCTCCCCCTGAACCCACGGGCGAACAGGCCACCCCGGCCCCTCCCCCGATTCCTCCCGTACCGCCCAAGCCACCGGGCAAGGACGTCGGTCCGACAGTCTCTCCGGGGGACGAAGGTCTGCCGACCACGCCGAGGGTCAAGCACCTGCGGGTCTTCTTCGTGCTGTTCGGCCTGGCAATACTGGCCGGGGCCTCGACCATTTTCGGCATGGTCATGGCCGTCTCCCAGGACCTCCCGGCAATAGAGCGTTACGCCCAGTTCAAGGAGGCGACCAACTCTGTGGTGACGGATAGCCAGGGTCAGCCGATAGGGATCTTCAGCAACAACGAGAACCGGACCCTGCTGCGGGCCGATCAGATCTCGACCAACATGAAGAACGCCGTGGTTGCCCTCGAGGACCGGAGATTTTACGAGCATCGCGGAGTCGACTACCAGGGGCTGGGCCGGGCCCTGGTCCAGGACGTCATCGCCAGGAGCTTCGAACAGGGCGCCTCGACGATAACCCAGCAGCTGGTCAAGCAGGCACTGGAGGCCCAGAACGATCGAACCGTCTTCCAGAAGATGAGGGAGATCGCTCTCGCCTACCACATCGAGCGTCAGTGGACCAAGGACAAGATCCTGACCGAGTACCTGAACACCATCTACTTCGGGTCAGGCGCCTATGGGGTCGAGGCCGCCAGCCGTGCCTACTTCTCCAATGCCCATCCCGGATGTGGCCTGGAGGACGTGCCCTGCGCAAAACTGCTCAGCCCGGCCGAGGCCGCCCTCCTCGCCGGGATCATCCAGAACCCCTTCGGCTACGACCCGAAGTTCAGGCCCGGAGCTGCCCTCCAGCGCCGCAACCTGGTGCTCGACCGGATGTATGAGCAGGGCTTCATCACCGGCGAACAGTACGAGGAGTCCCGCTCAGAGGCACTTCCGCCCCCGGACGAGATCCAGCCGCCAGCGCTCGAATCAGACTCCCCCTACTTCACTTCCTGGGTCCGCCAGCAGGTGGTCGATCGCTTCGGTGCCGGTCGGACCTTCTTCGGCGGTTTGAAGATCAAGACCTCCCTCGACCTCGAGGTCCAACAGGCCGCCGAGGAGGCAGTCCAGGGAACCCTGGCCGGAGTCGGTCCAAGCGCCTCGGTCGTCGTCCTGAACAACAAGGACGCGACGATCGATGCCATGGTCGGCGGATTCGACTACGAGAACGTGCCGTTCAACCTTGCGACCCAGGGCTACAGACAGCCCGGTTCGACCGTCAAGCCGTTCGTCCTGGCAGCAGCCCTCGAGCAGGGGATCTCCCCCGAGTCGGTCTTCCCCTCTGCGCCTCAGCTGTTCAGGTTCGGGAAGAACGGGCAGAACTACTTCCCGGTGAAGAACTATGGCGACAGCTACCTCGGGTCGGCCTCGCTGCGAACGGCGACCACCTACTCCGACAACTCGGTGTTCGCCCAGCTGGGCCTCGAGGCGGTTGAAGGGGGACCGAAGACCATCGCCCGACTGATCAGGCGGATGGGGGTTTGGGACAGGGTCCAGTCGAACCCGGCCATGGTGCTCGGCACCTCCGAGGTGACCCCCCTTCAGTGGACTTATGCCTTCATGACCCTGGCCAATGACGGGCGCCGGGTCAGTGGCTCCCTTGCCCCTGACCCGGGCGATACCCCTGTTGCCTACACCAAGGTGACCGATGACAAGGGAAGGGCGATTCAGGGCGGGGAAAACAAGACGTTGAGCACGAAGGTCCTCGAACCAGAGGTTGCCCAGACGACCAGGGAAATGCTTTCTTCGGTCATCACCGCGGGGACCGGCAAGAATGCCAACGTCGGTGATGCTTCCCAGTGGGGCAAGACCGGTACGACGGATAACAACGGGAATGCATGGTTTTGCGGGGCGATCACCCAGGTAACGGCATGCGTCTGGGTGGGCTACCCCGACAGCTACCAGGAAATGGAAACCGAGTACGGTGGATCTCCGGTCGACGGCGGGACGTATCCGGCAATCATCTGGGCGAGGGTGATCGAGGCCTGGCTGGCCATCGAGGCCGGCCGGATCAGTGAAGAGGTGGAATCCCTCGACTCGGTCGAGGTGATCGAGGATACGTCCGAGTCGGTAACCCCATCGGCACCGTCTCCCGCTCCCGTATCTCCAACTCCGGCCCCAAGTCCCGCGCCTGCGGCGCCCGCTGCACCGGCTCCGGCCGCACCGGCTCCGGCTGCCCCGCCAAGCAGTGGGGGCACTTCGGGAGGAACTGCACCGGGTTAGGAGGGATCGTCCCCGGTACGGTCCAGATGGGACTCAGCCAGTTCGAACTGGCTCTCGAGACTGGCGCGGGAGGTACCACCGCTGGTCTGTTTGGATTCCAGCCAGTTGTCCTGCTTCAGGACATCGAAATACTCGGCATCGAGAAGATCCGAGACGGCCTTCAACTCGTCTGCACCCAGCTCGGAAAGGGACCTGTTGGACTCCAGGCAGAGCCGGACGAGATCACCGACGACCGAGTGGGCTTCACGGAAAGGAAGCCCCTTGCGAACCAACATGTCCGCGACCTCGGTGGCCGCCAGCATCTCGTCGGCCGAAGCGAGCGCCATCTCCTCCGTCAGGAACTCGATTCCCTCGAGCATACCGACGAGCATTTCGAGCGATGCCTCGATGGTGTCGGCCGCGTCGAAGAGTGGCTCCTTGTCTTCCTGCAGATCCTTCGAGTAGGTGAGTGGCAAACCATGGAGCACGCTGATCAATGCCTGGAAGTCGGCCGTAACCCGTCCCGACTTCGCCCGGAGTAGCTCAGCCGAATCGGGATTCTGCTTCTGGGGCATGATGCTCGAGCCCGAGGTAAAGCCTTCATCGAGCCGGACGAATCCGAACTCGGTGCTCGACCAGAGAACCAGCTCCGAGCCAAGGCGGGACAGGTGGCTGGCACAGATCGAGGCCGCCGTCAGGTAATCGAGGGCGAAATCCCGGTTCGAGACCCCGTCGACCGAGTTTGGTGAGACCGAATCGAATCCCAATTCGGCGGCAAGTCGGTCGCGATCGATGTCCCAGTTGACCCCGGCCATCGCACCGGAACCGAGGGGGAGCACCGCTGAGGCCGCCCGCGCCGCCTCGAAACGGACCCGGTCGCGTCCGAACATCCAGAAGTAGGCCATCAGGTGATGCCCGAGATAGACCGGCTGTGC
>JBBAUQ010000194.1:0-3167 GCA_040398125.1 Solirubrobacterales bacterium
GGGTGCCCGGGGCGTAGTCCGGGGGCGTGATGACCGACTGCGGGTTGTACGGCGACACCTGGTACGGGAACTGCCCGTCCGGGGCCTTGAGGGTCACCTCGACCGTCGAGGCGTCGACGGCGACCGAGGAGCCCGGATCGATGTAGGCGGCGAGGTTGCTCGCAGCGAGACGGTCGAGGGCGCCGACGACGTGCTCGGCGGTGAAGTCGTCACCGCTGTGCCACTTGACGCCCTGACGGATCTTGAAGGTCCAGACGCTGCCGTCGTCGTTGGGGCTCCAGGACTCGGCGAGCATCGGGGCGAGGGCCGCTCCGGCGCCGATGCCGGCGAGGTACTCCATCGACATGACGACCGGCGTGTAGCTGCCGATGTTGTCCATGGCGACCGGGTCGAGCGGGCTGCCGGGACGCTGGGCGGCGATCTTGAGGACGCCGCCCTGCTGGAGGCCGCCGGCGGGGGCCGTGGTGGCCGGTGCCGTCGTGCCCTCCGGGGCGGTGGTGCCCTCGGGTGCCGTCGTGCCCTCCGGGGCGTCGGTGCCCTCGGGTGCCGTCGTGCCCTCGCTCGTCGTCTCCTCGTCACCGCCGCAGGCGGCCAGGATGCTGCCGAGCGTCGTGGCGCTCAGACCGAGCACCGACCCCCGCACGAGCAGGGTGCGCCGCGAGATGGCGCCCTCTGCGTAGGAATCGACCAGCTCGCCCTCGAGTTTCCCGAGCGACTTGCGGATCTTGCGAAAACTGCTGTTTGCCATCTGTCTCCCCCATATGACGGTGAGTGTCCGGGCCCCCCGTTGACGCCCGGTAGCGGAGCGAACCTTAGGCCACGCAAGGCCCCCGGTCAAAGCCCCTCGGACCGCACCGTGAATCCGTTCTGCCTGACGGAACGGATGCACGGGACGACGAGGCGGCGCACGCCCGGTGGGTTCATCCCATCCGGTCGGTCGGGATGATCGTGCCGGCGTTCATCACACCGTTGGGGTCGAAGGCCCGCTTGAGCGTCGTGAGCATCCGGAACGACGAGCCGTACTCGTCGGCGGCCCACTTCGACCGCGCCTTGCCGATCCCGTGGTGGTGGACGATCGAACCGCCGAACCGGAGTGTCTCTTCGCAGATGATGTCGATGATCGGGAAGTAGAACTCGTCGTTCTCCTGCTCGGGCGGGCAGTCGATGTCGTAGAAGTAGTTGAAGTACATGTTCGTGCCGTTGATGTAGCTGTGCGAGCTGTGCCCGCCGAGCAGCGTGAGCCCGCGGATCTCGGCCCGGATCCGAGCGAGGGCGGCGTCGTAGATCTTCGGGATGTTCTCCCAGTCGGCGCTGATCTCGGTCGTGCGGTTGACGTTCCGGGTGGTGCGGATCCGCTCGTCCTCCCGCGTCACCTTGTCCGGCCCCCACGTCAGGTCGTCGAACCACTCCTGGATCAGCCGGCTCTCGACCGGCTTGCACGAGGGGTGACCGGCGACGATGGCCCGGATGCCGTCGGCGGTCGCCTGCGACACACCGGCCGGACCCTCGGTGATGAACAGCACGATGCACTCGTCCGGAGCGGCGAAGTGCGAGAAGTGCAACTGGCCGTCCTCGAAGTCGTAGAGGCGGGCCACCGACGGCTTGTACCCGGCGACCATGACCTCACGGAGCACCTCGAAGCCCTCGGCCATCGTCGGCAGCGTCCAGCCGACCGCGTGGTGGTTGGCGGGCTCGTACGGGAAGAGCTTCACCGTCACCTCGGTGATGTAGCAGAGCGCTCCCTCGTTCCCGATCACGATGTGGCGGACGTCGGGCCCGGCCGCACGGCGCGGGATGTTCTTGATCCGGGCGACGTGCCCGCCGGGGAACACGGCCTCGCAGCCGACCACCATGTCCTCGATCCCGCCGTAGAGGGTGGAGAACTGGCCGATGCTCCGGGTGGCGACGAGACCGCCCATGCTGGCGATCGGCTTGCTCTGCGGCGAGTGACCCGTGGTCAGGCCGTGCCGACGGACCTCGTCCTCGAGCCGTTGCAGCGGCACACCGCACTGCACGGTGGCCTGCATGTTGTAGGGGTCGATCCTGACGATCCGGTCCATCGGCGAGCCGTCGACGACGATCGAGGTCTCGAGGTGGTTCTCCAGACCGCCCTCGGTCGCCGTGCCACCGGTGCGGGGGATGATGTTGATGCCGTGCTCGTCGGCGAGCCGCAGGACGTTCGCCACGTCCTCGGTCGAGCGCACCATCACCACGGCGGCCGGTGACGGCAGCGTGTAGACGCCGAAGATGTTCTGCAGTTTGCGGAAGTTGTCGACGCTGCTGCGCCGGAGCATCTCCGGATCGGTCAGCACCTGGTCGGGCTGCAGCACCCCGTGCAGCAGTTCGACGACGGTCTCGCGGGTCAGGGTCATGGGTGGTCCTCCGGTGGGGATGGCGCTCACTCGGTCGTGGCGTCGTGGAACAAGGGATAGGTCTGTCGGAAGATCGGGTCGGTGGCGGCGCGGAGGTGCGGGTAGACGCCCTCGGCCAGGCTCCGGTACACCGCCTGCTCGGCGGGGCGGGGCTCGACGGCCTGCCGGGCCGGGGCCATGGCCTGGGCCGCCGACTCGATCGAGGCGTGGAGGCCGACCGCCGCCGCCGCACACGCAGCGGCTCCGAGGGACGCCGGTGACGCGCCGGTCGGCAGCACCAACCGGTGTGCGGTGATCCCGAACACGTCGGCGATGATCTGGAGGAACAGGTCGCCGCCGGCGCCGCCGCCGGTGACGACCAGGTCGGCGTCGGCGAGCGGTCGGCCGAGTCCGGCGAGCATCGCCCGGACGTGGTGGTCCATGGTCAGGGCGATCGACTCGAGCACCGACCGGAACAGATGGCCCCGGGTGTGCCGGGCGTCGAAGCCGAGCATCGCCCCCTTGCGGAACGGGTGGTCGGTCGGCGCCAACCAGTCGAGCACGGTGAGCAGGCCGTCGCTCCCGGCCGGCGTGGACACCGCCTCAGCTTCGATCAGGTGCTCCCGGCTGACCCCTTCGCGTGCGGCCCGCTCGGCCAGTTCGGGACCGAGCAGGTCGAGCAGCCAGGTGACCGTCCACATCCCTCGGCGCACCCCGCCGCTCTCGGCCAGCCAGAGGCCGGGCACGCACGCCGGGTTGACCCAGTGGTCGACGGGGTCGGCGACGGGGGCGCCCAGGGTAATCGCACAGATATAC
>JBBAUQ010000195.1:0-3166 GCA_040398125.1 Solirubrobacterales bacterium
AGGTTCCCTCGGCAGCCAGGGCGGCGATCAGCATCGCCATTCCGGCCCTGATGTCCGGGCTGTCGACCCGCTCCCCGTGGAGTGGTCCGGGGCCGCTGACGATCGCCCGGTGCGGGTCGCACAGGGTGATCCGTGCACCCATCGCGACCAGCTTGTCGACGAAGAAGAGCCGGTTCTCGAACATCTTCTCGAATATCAGGACCTCGCCATCGGCCTGGGTCGCCAGCGCGAGAGCGATCGAAGTCAGGTCGGCCGGGAATGCCGGCCAGGGGCCGTCCTCGATCTTCGGGATCGCTCCGCCGGCATCCGGCTCGATCATCAGGCTCTGGCCAGGCGGGACCACGACGTCGGTCCCCTCGATCTCGGAGAGGAACCCGAGACGCTTGAACTGTCGCCGGATCATCACCAGGTCCTCCGGGCGTGTATCGGTGATCCGGAGGCTGCCGCCGGTCGCTCCGGCAAGGGCCATGAAGCTGGCTATCTCGATGTGATCAGGGCCGATCGCGTGCTCGGCGCCTCCGAGCCGGTCCCTGCCCTCGACCTCCAGCATGTTCGAGCCGATCCCTTCGATCCGCGCCCCCATCTTGACCAGCAGGTGTGCGAGGTCCTGGACGTGCGGCTCGCAGGCTGCGTTGAGGATCCGGGTAGTGCCGGGAACCAGTGCCGCTGCCATCAGTGCGTTTTCGGTCCCCATCACCGAGGGTTCGTCCATGAACACCGTGGTCGCCTTCAGCCCTCCCTGTGGCGCGCGGATCTCGATCTTCCTCTCGCCGCTCACCCCGGCTCCGAGGTCGCGGAAGGCGTCGAGGTGAGCATCCAGTCGCCGGCGGCCGATGAAGTCACCGCCCGGAGGGGGCATGCTGACCTCACCGAATCTGGCGAGCAGCGGTCCGGCCAGCAGGAAGGAGGCCCGGATCGCCGCCGAGAGGTCCTCGTCGATCCGGTCGGGGGTGATGTTCGCCGCGCGGAGCCGGATCGTGTTCGGCGCGACCCACTCGACCTCGACGCCGATCGCTTCGAGCAGCGATACCTGGGCCTCGGTGTCCCGGATCCGGGGCACGTTCGAAAGCACCAGGTCCTCCTCGGTCAGCAGGCAGGCGGCAAGGATCGGCAGAGCCGCATTCTTGTTTCCTGCTGCGGTGATCTCGCCGGACAGCGGAACACCACCCTGTATGACGAACTTTTCCATTCTCTGATGCCCCGGGATCCCGGTCCCCGGCCGGCTGCCCCTCAGGCGCCGTCGGGACCCTCGACTGGACGGGAAGGGTAACACCGGCCACCCTGTCCAGCCGGGGCGCGACGGTCATGGGGGCGGTCGGTCACCGAACTCCGGGGCTACCCGGATCGGGAGTTCTCAGGGGGCGTACCGTCCGCCGGCCCTGGCCCACTTCAGGGTCTCCTCTGGGCCGGAGAAGCCGTCGACGACCTCGGTGTCGTCGTGCCACCGGACGAGATACATCGCTGACTCGTCGAGCTCCCTGCCAGTGACAGCGCAGAAGGGATCGGCCGACGGCGGCACATCGGCGCGGTCGATGATGTGCCAGTCGTTCCTCTCGGTCAGCCAGGGCGAGACGTGTTCGAGCCGGCAGAAGGCCGCACCCATGTTGCGAGCCGGCTTGATCAGCCGCCAGCCCTCCCGGGGACCGAGTCCGATCCCGCACCAGTCGCATTTGCCCAGTTCGGCCAGAGGCTCATCTTCCTACATTCCCCGGACCCCGTACGGCCGGCCCGAGACGCAGCCTGCGCGACCACGAACCTTATGCGAACATATGTTCGTATATGATTACCTCGGTCTGTGAACCCCGACTCGGCCTGACGGCCGCGATACTGGCCTCCGGCATGCCCCGGCCCACCGGACCGACGGCCGTGGCCCCGACCGAGGGCGGCCCCCGGGTGATCGGGGAAGTGAACCGGGAGGCCGCGAAGGTCGGGATAAAGTCGGGAATGGAGGTCGGGACGGCTCTCGAGGCATGCCCCGCCCTGGTTCTCCTGCCGCCGGACCCGGCCGGGCTGGACGCTGCCTGGGAGACGGTACTGGAGGCGCTCGAAGGAGTCGGGGCCGAAGTCGAGGCATCGGAGGCCGGAGAGGCCTTCTTCGATCCGGCCCCGCTGGTTGCGATGCATGGCTCCCTGGAGGGGCTGGTCGAGAACCTGTTCGAGACGCTGGACGGCAGGGCGAAGGTCGGCATCGGCCCGACCCGGCTGGCTGCGATCACATCTCTCTCCCGTTCCCCGGAAGGACTGGAACCGGTCGGCGAAGACGACCTGCACCGGCATCTCGACCGGCTTCCGGTCCGGATACTGCGAGGGCGGGTCCGGGCCGAAGGGATGCTCGAGACCCTCGACCGACTGGGCATCAGGACCCTGGGGCAGCTCAGGCAGTTGCCCACCGGTTCGGTTGCGGACCGCTTCGGGGGCGCGGGGCTCGAAGCACTCAGGATCGCCAATGGGATCGAGCCACCGCTCAGGACCAGGAAGCAGGGGAATCCGGTCGAGGTGCGCCTCGACCTCGAAGCGGTCGACGGTGGCGACCGGCTGCCGGCCGCGATCGAGCTGGCTGCCGGGATGATCGCCTCCCACCTGGAGAGGGCGGGCCTCTTTGCGCGGTCGCTCAGACTGGAAGTGGTACTGGAGACCGGTGGCAGCCTGGGCAGGGAGCTCGTGCCGAGACTGCCCACCCGGTCGGCCTCTACGATCGCCCTGCTGGCCAGGGACAAGTTCGAACCACTGCCGTCGATGGTCTGCTCCCTGCTGCTGAAGGTTCCCGAGTCCACAAGGGGGATGCCGGGCCAGGAGAACCTGTTCGACGACCCTTCGGCGGGTCGCAGAAAACGGCTGGCCGAAGCGGCCCGGCAGGTCGGCGTCGCGGTCAGTGGCCAGGCTCTCCTCAGGGTGGTCGAGACCGATCCCGAATCCAGGCTGCCCGAGCGCCGGGTCGTGATGGTGCCGCTGGTGGAGCTCGAATCGTGAACTGGAGGCCCTCACGACACGTCCGGCCCTACCGGGCAGAGCCGATCGAGGTCGAGGTCGACGACGGATCCCGGCCGCGGGAAGTCTCTGGAAGCCCGGTCGCCTCGATCCGCGAGGAGCGGCTGGTCGAGGATGGCTGGTGGAAAGGGGGGTCCGTCAGGCGGCATTACTTCGAAGTCGTGCTCGAGAGCGGTCG
>JBBAUQ010000196.1:0-3112 GCA_040398125.1 Solirubrobacterales bacterium
CTGCTCCAGTTCGGCCCGCTCCGGCCGAGCCCCGAGGGCACCCTGGGCGTCGGGCTCGGCGACGGGGCGCGGGCCGTGTCCCAGGTCGTGCGGCACCTCGACGAGGCCGGGATCGCCGTCCACCACCTCGAACTCAACGAGCCGAGCCTCGACGACGTCTTCGCCGAGGCCACCGGACACCGTCTCGAAGGCGCCGAGCAGACCGGCGGCGACGTCGGTGGGCCGACGGGCGATGTCGGACCGGGGGCGACGGCCGGCCGGCGAGGCCGGAGGCGACGGTGAGCGGCCGCACCGGGAGCACCCCGTCCCGGTCCGCCCGGACGCTCGCACAGACGGCGATGCTGTCCCGGCGGGCGATCCTCGCCGTCGTCCGCCAGCCCGGCATCGTCGTCCCGTCGTTGTTGTTCCCGCTCTTCTTCGTCGCCCTCGGGACCTCCTCGTTCTCCCGTGCCATCCGCATCCCCGGCTTCCCCGAGGTCGACTCGTTCCTCGATTTCGCCCTCGCCGGCGCCATCGTGCAGGGCATCCTCTTCGGGTCGACCGTGAGCGCCACGGCACTCGCCACCGACATCGAGAACGGCTTCTTCGACCGACTCCTCGCCACCCCGACGTCACGCATCAGCATCCTCGTCGGCCGGCTCGCCGGGGCGATGGCGTACGGCGGCTTCCAGACCGTGCTGTTCGTCCTGATCCTGCTCCCGTTCGGGCTCGACATCGAGTCGGGGCCGATCGGCCTCGTCGTCATGGTGCTCGGTGGGATCCTCGTGGCGCTCGCGATCGGCGGGCTGATGGCGGCGATGGCGATCAAGACCGGTTCGAGCGAAGCCGTCCAGGGAGCCTTCCCGCTCCTGTTCGTGCTGCTGTTCTTCTCCTCCACGTTCTTCCCCCGCGAGACGATGCGCGGTGCGCACCGGACGATCGCCGACGTCAACCCGATCTCGTTCCTCGCCGAGGGCTTCCGATCGCTCACCATCGCCCCGCTCGACGCCACGGCGGTCGCCGAGGCCCTGCTCGTCCCGCTCGGGCTCGCCGTGCTCACCCTGCTGCTCGCCCTGCGGGCGCTCCGGTCCCGACTGGCGGCGCGATGACGGCGACGACCGCACCCGACGCCATCGGGCCGACCGGCCGCTGGACCGACACGTCGACCATGGCGGCGGGGCTGGGGATCGCCCGACGCAACCTGCGCAACATCGGCCGGGTCCCGGCGGCGTTCCTCCCGGCGCTGCTGATGCCGGTGTTCCAGGTGATCTCGTTCACCGGCACCTACCGTGGCGTCACCGACATCGACGGGTTCCCCACCGACCGGTCCGCCAACTGGTTCCTCCCGATGGCGGTCGTGATGGGGTGTTCGTTCGCCGGGATGGGATTCGGCTTCGCCACCATCCGCGACCTCGAGTCCGGGTTCTACGACCGGCTGCGGATGTCACCGGTACCGCGCCGGGCGCTGCTCGTCGGTGCGCTGTTCTCGGCGCTCGTCCGGGCCGTGCTCGCCATCGTCGTCGTCACCGGTGTCGGCATCGCCCTCGGCGCCCGGCCCACGGGCGGCGTCCCGGGCGTCACCGCCATGGTGGTCGCCGGTCTCGGCACGGCGGCCCTCGGCACCTTCTGGGCCCTCGGCCTCGTCTACCTGCTCCGCGACATGCGGGCGGCGGCGCTGATGCAACTCACCTTGTTCTTCGGGCTCTTCCTCACCGAGGCCCAGACCCCGATCGAGGTCATGACCGGCTGGTTGCGCACGGTCGCCCGGTACAACCCCCTCAACGAGGTGCTCCGCCTCGCCCGGGTCGGGTTCGTCGGCGAGCCCCGGTGGTCCGACGCCTGGCCCGGACTCGTCGTGATCGTCGTGCTCACCGGGCTCGCAGCGCTGTTCGCCCGCCGCAGCCTGCGCCGACTCGACGGCTGACCGCCACCGGCTCCCGTGGCGACCGACCACCGCAACTAGGTTGGCCGCCGTGACCTCGACGATCGGACGTCTGCGCATCGCCGTCGCGATGGTGCTGGGCGTCTTCGTCATCGGCACCGTCGGCTTCATGGTGCTCGGCCTCGGTCCGGTCGACGCCGTCTACATGACCGTCATCACGATCACCACCGTCGGCTACCGGGAGATCGTCGGCTCCGACCCGACGACGGCCGAGCAGGTCTTCACGATGGCGGTCATCCTGACGGGGGTCGGCACCGTGCTGTACACCTTCACCCTCGGTGTGCAGGTCGTCGTCGAGGGGCAGCTCCGGGAGTTCGTCGGGAGGCGCAGGATGGACAAGCAGATCGCCCGCATGGAGGGCCACGTGATCGTCTGTGGGTGGGGGCGGGTCGGCAGGGCCGTCGCCGCCGACCTCCGACGGACCGGCCAGGACGTCGTCGTGGTCGACATCGACGCCGAACGGGTACGCGGGCTCGACATCCCGACGGTCGTCGGCGACGCCACCCTCGACACGACCCTGCGCGCCGCCGGGATCGAACGGGCCGCGGCGCTCGTCGCCGCACTGCAGGGTGACGCCGAGAACCTGTTCGTGACCCTGTCGAGCCGGGCGCTGCGCGACGACCTGTTCATCGTCGCCCGGGCCCGACAGGACGAGAGCATCCCGAAGCTCGACCGTGCCGGAGCGGACCGTGTCGTGAACCCGCAGGAGCTCGGTGCCGCCCGCATGGCGGCCTTCGTCGCCCGGCCCCACGTCGCCGAGTTCATCGACGCCGTGATGCACGAGCGGTCGATGGCGTTCCGGATGGAGGAGGTCGCGATCGCGCCCGGCTCACAACTGGCGGGCACGAGCCTCCGCGACGCCGACCTGCGACGGCGGGCCGGTGTGCTCGTCCTGGCCGTGCGTTCGCCGGACGGCCGGTTCGCCCCGAACCCCGACCCGGAGACCGTCCTCACTCCCGGGAGCATCGTGATCGCCGTCGGGACCGACACCGACTTCGCAAGGCTCGAGGAGGTGTACCGGTGAGCCGTGCCGCTCGCACGCACGTCCTGCTCGACCTCGACGGCACCCTCTCCGACAGCGAGCCGGGCATCCTGCGATCGCTCCAGTGGGCCTGCGAGCAGGAGGGGTTCCCGATCCCGACCGACGAGCAGGTGCGGAGATTCACCGAGCGGCTACTTGCTATGGGCGGC
>JBBAUQ010000197.1:0-1908 GCA_040398125.1 Solirubrobacterales bacterium
ATGATGCTGCCGCGTCCGGCCCGGAGCATGCCCTCGTAGCACGCCTGGGCACAGATGAAGGCGCCCCGGACGTTGACGGCCTGCGTGTGGTCCCACTGGGAGGCGGGGATCTCGTGCCACGGGAGCCGGTTCGCCCAGGCCGCATTGGTGACCAGCACGTCGATGTCGCCGAACTCCTGGCGGGTCGTGGCGACCACCTGGTCGATCTGGTCACGGGAGGTCACGTCGGCCGACAACCGGATCGCCCGGCCACCGGCGTCGACGATGGAACGCACGACCTCGTCGGCGAGCTGCTCCATCTTCGCCTCGGGGTACGAACTGACGACCACGCTCGCACCTTCGGCGGCGTACGCCCTGGCGACGGCGGCACCGATCCCCCAGGAGGCACCGGTGATGAGGGCGACCCGACCGTCGAGCCGCCCTCCGCTCCGATGTGCGGCCTCGCTCACCAGACGCTCCAACCACCGTCGACGATGAGGTTCGCGCCGTGGACGAACGACGAACCCTCCGAGGCGAGGAACACGACCGAGGTGACGTAGTCGCCCGGGAGGCTGTTGCGCCCCACCGGGGTCTGCGCCGCGAGGTGCTTCCAGAGTTCGGGCTCTCCGTCGGGGGTCTCCATCCAGGTGATCATGCCCGGGCTCAGCGTGTTGATCGTGACGCCCGTGCGGCCGATCTGACAGGCGAGGTAGTTGGTCAGGCCGATCAGGCCGTGCTTGGCGGCCGTGTAGGCACCGGCACCGGCGTTCCTGCCGGTGTTCTCGGGGTTCTGGCCGATGGAGCCGTAGATCGACGAGATGTTGATGATGCGGCCCCATCCCTTGGCGGCCATCTTGGGGATGAACAGCCGGCAGAGACGCTCGGAGGCGATCACGTTGATCTCGTAGGTGTCCCGCCACTCCTGGGTGGTCTGCTGCCCCCACGGCTTCGAGTGGGGGTCGCCACCGGCGTTGTTCACGATGATGTCGACGTGCTCCGGGATCGAGTCGAGCTCCTCGTAGAGCTCGTCGGACGTCAGGTCGCCGACGATATAGCGATGCGGCGCACCGAGCGTCGAGAACGTCTCGCGTAGTGCGGCCTCGCTCCGTGCGAGTCCGATGACCGTCGCCCCGTGGGCGGCGAGCCCGTGGACCAACCCACGTCCGAGGCCGTAGCCCCCGCCGGTGACCAGCGCCGTGTGGCCGGTGAGATCGAAGAGATTCTTGCTGACTGCCATGACCGTGCCCTTCTTCTGCTCGTCGGCACGGCGGGTTCGCCGTGCCGTCTCGTCCCTCGTAACAAACTGTCACTTGCGTTGGCTTCGTGGCGTGTGTTACGAAAGCTATATACCTAGTCCACGCTATATCCTTTTCAAGGGGGGAACATGAAAGCAATCCGGAAGACCCGGTCCACGGGTCGTCGCGGAATCGCTCTTGCGGTGGCCACGGCACTCGTGGTCGCAGCATGCGGCGGGTCCAGCGAGGAGGAAGAGTCCGGGGCCGACGAACCGGCCACCGAGACCGAGGGCTCCACCGCCGAAGAACCGGCTGAAGAGCCTGCTGAAGAGCCTGCTGAGGAACCGGCCGACGAGCCGGCCGAGGAGCCGGCCGACGACGGCAAGTCGAAGACCCTGATCGCCACGCTCCCGCAGGAGCCGGCGAGCTGGAACTACTGGGAAGTCGGCGCCAACGCCCTCCGCGTGCCCACATTCTATAATGTCCAGGAGACGCTGGTCGAGGTCAAGCCCGACGGCTCGATCGTGCCGATGCTCGCCGAGGACTGGACGATCAGCGACGACGGTCTGACCTACACCTTCACGATCCGTGCGGCGAAGTTCCACGACGGCTCCGACCTCGATTCGGCCGACGTCGTGTCCTCGATGTTGAAGAACGCAGAGTCGCCGCTCAGCAAGCTCAGCGCTCCCCACCT
>JBBAUQ010000197.1:1918-3110 GCA_040398125.1 Solirubrobacterales bacterium
CGCGGTCGACGCCACGACGGTGGAGATCGTGCTGTCGCAGCCGAGCGCCTCGCTCCTGAAGGAACTGGGCAACTCGGCCTGCTACGTCGTCCCCGAGAACTTCCTCGAGGAGAACGACCCCAACACCACGATGATCGGTACGGGTCCGTTCGTGTTCAGCGACTACAAGCCCGACACCAGCCTCACCCTCACCCGGTTCGAGGACTACTGGGGCGAGAAGCCGTACTTCGAGGTCATCGACTGGCGCTTCGTCGACGACGAGACGGCCGCCCTCAACGGCCTGATCGCCGGTGAGTACGACTTCGTCACGTCGGTCCTCGCCGAGGGCATCGAGCGTGTCGCCACCTTCTCGGAGGACGCCAACTTCAAGGTGTTGTTCGAGAGCGCCGGCGAGGTCTCGTACCTGTGGCTCAACGTCAACGAGGAGCCCTTCCAGGACATCCGCGTCCGTCAGGCGATCGCCCACTCGATCAACCGTGAGGAAGCCATCCAGGTGTACGACGGCTATGCCGACCCGACCTGCCTCATGGTCGTGCCGTACGCCGAGCCGTACAACAGCGACTACTGCCCGTACGAGTACGACCCGGAGAAGGCCAAGGCCCTGCTCGCCGAGGCCGGCTACGAGAGCCTCGAGATCGACTACCCGTTCGTGACGGTGGCTTCGCACCCGTTCACGATGGAGGTCCTCACGCAGCAGCTCGGTGCGGTCGGCATCACGGTGAACAGCCGTGGTGAGGACCTCACCACCTGGCTCGACAAGACCTGGGCCCAGGGCAACTACGGCATGAGCGAAGTCCGCGACTCGGCGAACATCCTGCAGTACGGCTGCGAGGGTGGCCGTGAGCCGCTCGGCAAGAGCTCGCAGCTCTGCATCCCCGAGTTCGAGGAGCAGCTCGCTGCCGCCGACTCCTTCACCGACCCCGACGAGTACCTGGCGGCCATGTCCGACCTGGTCAAGACCTTCGCCGACCTGGCGTGGGTCACCGTGATCTCGGCGCCGAAGGTGCCGCAGATCATGCGGGCCGACCTCGAAGGCATCCAGGAAGTCCGGATCAACAACGCCGTCGACGTCCGCGCGGCCGCCTGGTCCGAATAATGCATGATGGTGGTCCGGTGCTACGGCACCGGACCACCTTCGACGGCAACGGTCGTCCGGTGGTGGAGTACCTCCGCCGGACGACCGTTGTCTTCT
>JBBAUQ010000198.1:0-3084 GCA_040398125.1 Solirubrobacterales bacterium
TCGCCCGCCGCGACATGGTCAGCGCCGACGCCGAGTCCGGCTTCGCCCTCGACGACTGGCGGCGGTGCGCCGAACGGGGCGTCTTCCGGATGCTCGTGCCGCCCGAGCAGGGCGGCAGCGGTGTCGGCCTGGCGACGGCGCTGCTCACCCTCGAGGGCCTGGGGCACGGGTGCGTCGACAACGGTCTCACGTTCGCCGTGGCGAGCCAGATGCTCAGCACGCAGGTCGCCCTGTCGCGTTTCGCCACCGATGACCAGCGCGAACGCTGGTTGCCGGGCCTCCTCGACGGTTCGGTGCTGGCGGCGCTGGCGATGACCGAACCCGAGTCGGGCTCCGACGCCTTCTCGATGGCGGCCCGGGCGGTGCGCCTCGACGACGGGTCGTACCGCATCGACGGGCACAAGGCGTACATCACGTTCGGCCCGGTGTGCGACCTCGTCATCGTGTTCGCCTCGACGCGACCCGAGGCCGGGAGCTGGGGCGTCTCGGCGTTCCTCGTCGACACCACCCTCCCGGGCGTCCACCGGTCGGCGGTGCGCGAGAAGATGGGGATGCGCACGACACCGTTCGGCGACATCGTCCTCGACGGTGTCGTGGTGCCGCCCGGTGCGCTCCTCGGTCGCGAGGGCGCCGGGGCCCGGATCTTCTCGGCGATCCTCGACATCGAGCGCAGCTACGTGTTCGCCCCGCAGGTCGGGGCGATGCAGCGCCAACTCGAGGAGGCCGTCGAGTTCGCCCGCACCCGCCACCAGGGGGGCGGCCCGATCGGCCGGTACCAGGCCGTCTCGCACCGGATCGTCGCGATGAAGGAGCGACACGAGCGGGCCCGGCTGTTCCTGTACCGGGCGGCGATCGCCGAGGCCACCGGCCGCGACGTGACGATGGCGGCGTCGCTCGCCAAGATCGTCGCCTGCGACACCGGCATCGAATCGTCGCTCGACATGGCCACGGTGCACGGCGCACGGGGCTACGTCACCGAATTCGAGGTCGAGCGGTCGCTGCGCGACGCTGTCGGTGGGCTCGCCTACTCGGGTTCGACCGACGTGCTGCGCAACGTGGTCGCCCGGTTGCTCGGCCTCGGCTGACCGTTCGGACCGGCCGGTCAGACCAGTGCCGGGTCCGACTCGTCGTCGTTCGACTCCGACACCGACTCCGACGCCTCGTGGGCCGAGTGCACGGGCAGCAGGGCGTTGCGGCGGCGCTCGGCGAGGTGGACGGCGCCGGCGACCGCCGTCACGACGACCATCGCCCACAACGAGCGGGGCCACAGCACGACCCGGTCGACGATGCCCCCGATGCCGGCGTCGGCCTCGAAGATGCGCTCGTAGACCCAGGTCAGGCTGAGCACCGCGAGCGCGAACGACGAGACGAGGAACACCGGACGGAACACCCGGGTGCGGCGGAGGAGGAACAGCGTCGGGAAGGTGATCGCGATGATGATCAGCTGGCCGATCTCGATGCCGACGTTGCGGCCGAGCAGCGACACGAGTTGCGTCGACCGGCTGATGTCGAGTTCCTGCACCAGACCGGCGAACCCCATGCCGTGGAACAGGCCGAACACGAAGGCGATCGCCCACTCGCGGTGACCGAGGACGGGCCGCACGTTGTGGATCGCCGCTGCGGCGATCGACAGGGCGATCAGGGTCTCGACGAGCTTGGAGGGCGGCAGCGGCAGCAGGTCGAGGCCGGCGAGGGTGAAGGTGATCGAGTGGGCGATCGTGAACATCGTCGCGACGACGACCACGCGGACCAGCGAGCTGCCGAACCGGTCGACCGGTCGCCACGAGCCGGCGGACAGCACGAGGACCGACGGGAGCAGCAGCACCATCACGAAGAAGATGTGGTCGGGGCCGGTGCGGATGTGGTCGAGGCCGAGGTCGATGCTGCGGGTGAAGTTCGCCCACTGGTCGGTCTCGCCGAGTTCGATCGTGCCCGACGGGTCGTCGAGGGTGTGGATGACCAGCTCGTTGGTCTCCTCCTCGACGACGCCGCGCTTCCAGTCGTTCGAGATCAGCGTGATGTTCTTGCGGTTCGCGATCTCGTCGAGGAACGGGGTGAACGTCACGTCGATGACCGGGGGGACGTCGGGACCGTCGAGGACCACCCGGTAGGGCAGGATGGCGTACCCCCGGCCGTTCTCGCCGACGCTCTCGTCGTCGAGCAGTTCGAGCCCGTCGAACTCGAGTTCCCAGACCGCGCCGCCCGATCCGATCGACGTCTCGGCGTCCACGTAGTCCTGGAGCGTGCCGAGGTTCGCTTCGAGCTCGGCGTAGATCTCGTCGGGGGAGCCCTCGAGACCGAGGCCGAACACGGTGCGGATGTCGGCGTACGGCAGCTCGGCCCGTCCGCTGAGCGTGCGGTCGCCGATGTCGAGATAGAGGTACGACTCGACGTACCGGTGGGCCTCGACGCGGCCGGCTGGGAGCAGAGCGGTGAGGGCTGAGACGCCGGCGATCAGGCCGACGACGAGGCGGACGGGGCGGGGGGTGCGCACGGTTCCTCCGGTGCAGGTTGTCAGGGGCCGTACGGGTCGTACGGGTCGGTGGGGAGCAGTTCGAGGCGGACGGCCGTGCCGAGGCCGTACCGGCCGGCGAGTTCGACGGCGAGCTGGAGCGCCACGGCGTCCTGGACGGCCCAACCGGTCGAGTCGTACACCGTCAGCGAGTCGCGGCGGGCCGCAGCGAGCCCGGGGTTGCGGACGAGCTCCTGGAGCTCGGGCCCGATCCGGTCGCGGTCGAGTTGCTGGCACTCGCCCTCGGCGAGGCACTGGGTCAGCACGTCGGGGACGACGAAGGCGGCGTCGAGCAGGCCGGTCGGGAGTTCGAGCTTGCCCGGGAAGTCGGCGCCGACGGCGTTGACGTGGAGTGACGGCCGGGGCGGTGCGTCGCCGATGACCGGACCGGCGCCGATGTCGACCGAGGTGCAGGTGCACAGCACGTCGACCTCCGAGACGATCGTCGCCGCCCGCGAGGTGGGGGCGATCTCGACCGGGACACCGAGGAAGGCGATGCGGCGGGCGAACGTGGCCGCCACCTCGTCGTCGGTGTCGATGCCGATGATCCGCTCGATCGTGCGGACCCGGCT
>JBBAUQ010000199.1:0-3066 GCA_040398125.1 Solirubrobacterales bacterium
GGCTGACCAAGACACTTGCCAAGGAGTGGGGCCAGTTCAAGATCAACGTCAATGCTGTGGCCTTCGGCTTCGTCGAGACCCGGCTCACCGCCTCCAAGGAAGGTGGTGAGACGGTCACCGGACCTGACGGCGAGGAGATCCAGCTCGGTATCCCCGAGGAGATGCGGGCGATGGCCCGGATGATCATCCCGCTCGGTCGTCCGACCAATCCCGAAGAAGCTTCCGGTCCGGTCCTCTTCCTGGCCTCGGGACTGTCCGACTTCGTGCAGGGTCAGGTGATCAACGTGACCGGTGGCCAGTTCGGCGGCATGTACTCCTGAGATAGCGCCACTTGGAAGGCAAGTGATTGGAAAGGGGGTCCGGAGGGACCCCCTTTTTCATGCCGAGCGCCCCCGGGTGGTCGCTAGTCGCGACTCTCGGCCGGTGGCTCGCCGCCGGACTGGCCGATGGCCGCGGGGGGCCAGGGGCCGAACCAATTGTCCCGACCACCGTCGAGGGTGATTACTGAACCGGAATGGAAAGCCCCGGCCTCACTGGCCAGGAAGGCCATCAGCCAGGCGAGCTCCTCCTCCCGACCGACCCGACCCATCGGGATCGTCCGGGGGACTGCCTCGACGACTTCGGCCGGATACTTCTCGACGAAGGTCTCGGTGGCGAACTGGCCGGCCGCAATCGCGCAGGTCCTTATTCCGAATCGGGCCCACTCGGTTGCCAGGGTGCGGGTCATGTTCTCGACCGCAGCCCGGGCAGCACCGGAATGGACCATGCCGGGCATGCCGTTGTGGGGGGATAGCGTGACGCTGAGGACGGTCCCGGACTCCTGCGGGATGAAGGCCTTGGTCGCCGCAGCGTGGGTCATCAGCCAGGTCCCGATGACATTCAGCTCGATCACGGTACGGAACCCTTTGGGGGTGATCGCCTCTGCCGGACCGAGGAACTGGCCGCCGGCATTGTTGACGAGGGTGTCGAGTCGGCCGTGGCGCTCGACCAGCGAGTCGAAGAAGGACCCGACCGCCTCTTCCTCCCGGATGTCGATCGCCCTGTAGTCGAAACTGCCCGGCAGGCCCTCGGCCAGGCGCCCGGTCTCGGCGAGTGGTTCCTCCCGCCGTCCGCAGCCGATCACCACGGCCCCGAGCCGGACCATTTCCAGGGCCGTCGAGCGACCGAGGCCGGTCCCGGCCCCCGAGATCGCCACCACCTGGCCATCCAGCAGCCCTTCGCGAAAGATCTTCGATCGTACGGATTCATCCATTCCGGTCAGGAAGCCTATCGGCGAAAGGGCCGCCGGTAGGCTCGCGGGATGGCCGTCCATGTCCAGCCGAGGCCTTTGGACCTTCCCCTCCCGGGGGGTCGCGAGGGTGCCACCGTGGCGGTCGAGCCGTTCGTCACCGGGACCTTTCGTTCACCCGAGATATTCCAGTCCAGCCCAGACGGTGAGGTCGGCCTGCTGAAGCTGATCATGGCCACCCGGATGGACAACCGGCCGGTCCCGATTCCGGCCTTCCTGGTCCAACACCCGACTGCCGGGGAGATCCTCATCGACACCGGACTCCACCCGTCCATCGCGACCAGCCCCGAGGAGAACCTCGGCCGCGCAGGCCTGCCGCTGTTCAAGCCCGAGATGGATCCCGGCCAGGACCTGCCGTCACAGCTCAGGGCAAAGGGCATCGATCCGGCTGCTATCCGCCTGGTGATCCTCACCCACCTCCACGTCGACCACGCCTCGGCAGTCTCGGAGTTCCCCAACGCAACCTTCCTGGTGACTGCCCGGGAGTGGGCGGCGGCGAACTCCGGCCTGCTGCCCTTCCTCAAGGGCTACCGGCGCAGCCAGTTCGACTACGCCTTCGATTTCAGGACGGTCGATTTCGACGCCGACGAAGTCAACTCTTACTCGACCTTCGGCCGGACCCTGGATCTGTTCGGCGATGGCTCGGTCCGGCTCGTCTTCACCCCGGGGCATTCCAGCGGGCACCAGTCGGTACTGCTGCGGCTGGCCGAGCGCGAGATGCTGGTGGCCGGCGACGCGATCTTTCTGCTCGAGCAGCTCGATGAGGGCACTCCCCTGGCCGGACGAACGGCCGACCGACACGAGTATGAACGAAGCCTCCGGGAGCTCAGGCTGTTCAGGCGAGAAAACCCCTCGGCCGTGATCACCCCGGGCCACGATCGCGAGTTCTACGAATCAGCCTCGGCGAAGTTCGGCTGATCCTCAGCGACCGGCGGCCTCGCGCAGGGCCCTTCTCGTCTCGCGCCACCGCTCCCGGGCCTCCTTGAGGATCGCTGCCCTTCCGCGCTCCTCGAGGTCGTAATAGAGGCGACGGGTCTCATCGAAGATCTCCTCGGCGACCTCCTGTTGGCGCTCCCGGGTGGCCTCGAGATCGACCGGGAACACCAGAGGGGAGCCGTACTGGACGGTGACCTTGGGGAAGAACAGCTTCCGCCAGCGCCTGACCGCGGCCGAGCCGTTGATCGAGACCGGTACTACCGGTATCCCCGACTCGAGTGCCATGCGACCTATCCCGTGCCGTGGCTCGCCCAGCTCACTGGAGCGAGACCTTCCGCCCTCGGCGTAGACCATCACTGCCCCGCCCTGCTCGAACAGGGTACGGACCGTCGTGAAGGCCTCTTCATCACGGTGCCCGCGTCGAACCGGAAAGATGCCGCCGAAGTAGAAGATCCAGGTCAGGCCCCTGACCCCGAAGAGCTGGGACTTGGCCATGATCCGGACCTGCCTCCTCAGGTAGAGACCGGCAAAGAAGTGATCCATCTGGCTGAAGTGGTTCGGGGCCAGCAGGACCGGCCCCTCGGTCGGCACGTTTTCGGTGCCGGTGGCCCGGGTTCTGTAGAGGAAGAGCGAGATGACCGTCACCAGGCACCGGGTGGCCGTGTAGACGAACCCCGGCCGATGGTCCCGGGCCCGCCGGTGGAACCGGTCGAAGTACTCGGCCGGACGGTCATCCTTGTAGACCTGAGGCTTGATTTCGGCCATCAGAAGGTCACAGCCTAGAGGCCCGGCCGGACCGGGGACGACTCAGTGAGACGCCCAGTCCCGGGAGCGCTCGACCG
>JBBAUQ010000200.1:0-3064 GCA_040398125.1 Solirubrobacterales bacterium
CGGCGGCACTCGCCGACGCCACTGAGCGCATTGACGCCTCGGTGATCGCGACCGTCACCACCATCGCCACCACGAACTCGGCGACGGTCAGGACGTTGCCGGCGACGTCACGGATGATCTGGTAGATGGGCCAGTGGAAGAGGTACAGGCCGTACGAGCGGGTGCCGACCCAGACCAGCACCCGGTTGCCGAGCAGTCGGTGCGAGATCGTGTACCGGTGGGTGACACCGGCGATCAGCGCCAGGGTGGCCAGGGCGGTCAGGAACAGGCCGCCGCGGAACAGCCACGGGTCGGCGCCGTCGGGGGACATGAAGCCGACCCGCCACACGAGCAACCCGAGGCCGGCGAGGCCCACCACCACCACGAGGTCGAGCATCCGGGTCGCGTGGCGCAGGGGCCCGCGCAGGATCGCCACCGGCCGCCACACCATGGCGAACGCCGCCCCCAGCAGGAGACCCCCCGACCGGGTGACGGTGGAGAGGTAGAGGGCGTTGGCCTTCTCGATGCACCAGTCGCCGATCGTCCAGTAGGCATCGGGGGTGACGGCGCACTCCCCGATCCGACCCGGCTCGAAGAGCAGCGCCACGGCGACGGTCACCACCACCGCCGTCAGCACGAACGCGCCGGCCACCGGGGCCAGGCGTCGGGTGCCGCGGTTGCGCAGGACGAACAGCATCAGCACGGGCCAGACGAGGTAGAACTGCTCTTCGACCGCCAGGCTCCAGAGGTGGCGCAGCGGGACGAAGTCGTTGGCCGCCGCATAGCCCTGACCGACCCAGATCTGGTACCAGTTCGAGCCGTAGAAGATCCCGGCCAGCAGGTCCCCCCGCAACTTGCCGAGGGTGTCCCACTCGAAGATCCAGCTGTAGGTCAGGAGCAGGAAGAACAGCAGGAACAGTGCCGGGAGGAGGCGCCGGGCACGGCGTATCCAGAAGTCGACGAGGGCGATCCGTCCCGACCGTTCGTGCTCGGCCATCAGCAGCAGCGTGATGAGGTAACCGCTGATGACGAAGAAGACCTCGACACCGAGGAACCCGCCCCTCAACCAGCCCGGGTTGGCGTGGTACACCATCACGGCCACGACGGCGACGGCCCGCAGCCCGTCGAGGCCCGGGAGGTACGGGACCTCGCTCAGGCTCCGGGCACCGCGACGCACGCGCATCGTGGAGAAGGTGGTGTCCGACATCGCTCCCAGTATCGCCGGACGAACGGGCGGTCCGGCGGCACTCGTGCCGTCCGGCCCTACCATCGGAGCCGTGTCAGCACCAGTTCCACCGACCGGGTCCGACCCGGCGTCCGACCCGGTCCTGGCGACGGCCGCCGCGACCGGCCACCCGTTCGCCGTGGTGGCGTGCGATCCGACGCTCGCCGACACCGCCGCCTTCTGCGAGGCCTACGGCTACGGCCTCGACCAGTCGGCCAATGCGATCATCGTCGTCGGCAAGGCCGAACCGCGGGTCTACGTGGCCTGCCTCGTCCTCGCCACCACGCGGCTCGACGTGAACGGCACGGTCCGGCGTCGCCTCGGGGTGAAGAAGGCGTCGTTCGCGTCGGGCGACGAGACCGTCGAGCTGACCGGGATGATGATCGGCGGGGTCACCCCGTACGGCCTCCCCGCCGGTCTGGCGATCTGGATCGACGAACGGGTGACGGCCGTCCCCGAGGTGATCGTCGGGGGCGGTTCGCGCGACCGCAAACTGCTGGTCCCACCAGCCTCGCTCGCCGCCCTGCCGGGCGCCGAGGTCGTCGCCGACCTCGCCCGCCCCGCCGACTGAGCGTCACGGCGGGACGGACCGCAGGTCAGGGCGCGATCGGGCGACGACGGCGCCGTCCGACACCGACCAGCAGCAGCCCCACGAGGAGCACCACGAGCGCCTCGCCGAGCGGCGGCGGACCGTTGCCCGTCGCCGGCAGTTCACCCCCCGGGTCCCGGTCGTCCACGACGGTGACCACGAACGACACCGAGGCCCGGTTCCCGGACCCGTCGGTCGCCGTGCACGAGACCGTCGTGTCACCGAGCGGCAGCACCGCACCCGACGACGGCGTGCACACCACCTCGACGACACCGGAGTTGTCCGACGCCGACGGCACCGTGAACTCGACACCGTCGACACCGGGGAACGCCGGGAACACCCGCTGGTCACCCGGATCCGACAGCACCGGATCCTCGTCGTCGGACACCCGGACGACGAAGGTCTCGACGGTCGTGTTCGCATCACCGTCGGTGGCCGAGCACGACACGGTCGTGTCACCGATCCCGAACCGGGAGCCCGACGCCGGACTGCATTCCACGTCCAGGGCCGCAGCCGAACCGGCCGACACCCGGCTCCATCCGGCCGTCGGCCGGTCCGTCGAGGTCGGGTCGACGGTGTCGGCGTCGGTCGCCGTGACCGTGAACTCGACCACTGCGTACGACCGACCCGGGAGTGCCGACGCACGCAGCACCCCGGAGGCGTCGAGCCCCGCAGGCAGTTCGATCACGGGGGCGATCGCCCCGTCGGTGACGAACACGGCCACGGTGGCGGGTTCGGACGACTCCTGACCGTCGTCGGCGACGAAGGAGAACGAATCCGGACCCCGGTAGTCGGCGAACGCGACATAGGTGAGGTCGGGGGCCGACCCTTCGAGGAAGCCGTGCTCGGGTCGGTCGACGACCCGGTACGTCAACTCGTCGAGGTCGACGGCATCCAACGTGATGCCGACGCCGGCCGGGTCGTCGGCCGGGGCCCGGACGTTCTGGCTCCGGGCCACCGGGACGTCCTCGATCACCGTCCAGGTGTGGGTGCGGGCCGTGCCGACGACGGCGTCGACCGTGGCACGGACCGAGAAGGCGTGATCGCCGTCCTGCAGATCGGTGAGGATCACCGGACTCGCGCACGCTGCGAACGCCGAACCGTCGAGGGCGCACTCGAACGTGGCGCCACCGTCGGCGACGAACCTGAACTCGGCCGACCAGGAGGTCGTGATCACGGACGGTGCCGAGTTGAAGACCACCTGCGGGCCGGTCTCGACGACCGCCCAGTTCCACGACGCCGGGGTGAGATCGACGTAGCCGTCGACGTCC
>JBBAUQ010000201.1:0-3012 GCA_040398125.1 Solirubrobacterales bacterium
CGGGTCGTCGTGGCCGCAGGTCGCGGGCGGGGTCAGAGGCTTCACGCGGCGGCTCCCTTCGGGAACTCGTAGGAACGGAACGATGAAGCCTCGTAGGCACGCTCACCGACCTCGTCACAGTAGACGCCGGTCAACTCACCCTTGACCCACTTCTTCGCTCCACGCTTGAACACGCGGCGCACGGTGTAATCGTCGGCGCCCTCGTTGTACTCGACCTCGACGCGATAGCCGTTCGAGACGGGCAGGACGAGGATGCCGTCGGGTGTGAGGCCCTTGCGTCCGCCGGAGATGGCGAGGACGTTCATGCGCCCGATCTGGGCGAGCAGTGTGTTGGCCTGGTCAGTGTTCATGCGAGACCTTCTTTCTTGAGTCGCTTCGTGATGCACGCCTTGCAGGGCGTGTTCGTGAAGTAGCCGATGGGGTCGTCGTGGCCGCAGGTTGCGGGCGGGGCCAGCGGCTTCATGCTCCCACCGCCTTCAAGCACCGGCGGCAGTCTGCGAGGTCGGCAGAGACCTGGCGACCGTTGCCGCCGAGAGCGAGGGCACGGGCGTTCTCGCCGATCCAGCGGTCACACAGGGTGAAGCGCCGTTCGCCTTCGACGTTGTACAAGTGGATGAGGGTGCCTTTCGGCGTCTGAACGCCGAGCATTTCCAGTGGCATGTCCATTGGGCCTCCTCAGAAGTCTGTCGGTTGGATGTAGGTCTCGCCGTTCAACTCGACGAGGAAGGTCTGAATGTCGTAGCCCTTGACGCGCTTGCGTCCGGCGGTCTTCTGGAACTCAGTGACGGCTAGTTGCTGGGCGCCGTAGATGGTGTCGCATTGAACTGTGGTGCGCTTACCGTTCCACATGGCGATGTAAGTGTTCATGGGTTCTCCCTTCCCTTTCAACCCCCAGTGTACCGTACCCCGGTTAGGTCTCCCGCACCGGGGTCCAGCGTGTCACCTCTTCCGCTTCGCGAACTTCGCCTGCAACTCCGCCCGCATCTCCTCGACCGACAGCCCGTGCTTCTCAGCCAAGGCCCCCTCGATCAACTGCTGACGCTCCGCATACCGGGCTGCACGCTCCGGCTGCCTCTCGGCGATCCAGCCCTTACTGTCCTCGGCGCTGTTCCACTCCCGGCGGGCCGTGTACTCCGTGTCGATGTAGTCGACCTTGTCGGCCCAGTAGTCGTCGGGCACGATCAGCGGCTCACCAGACTTCGTAGCGGCCTTCGCCAGACGCTTCGCCTCACGCTCGATCCGCTTGGCCTCACGCTCCGCCTTGGCGGCCTCTTTGGCGATCTTGTCGGCGGTCACGATCGTGGTGGGCCGGTTCAGCACCTCGGCAGGGGCCGATGGGTAACACACGGTGCAGGCGGTCTCACCGGCAGCCTCGACGATCTCGGTCTCGTCGGCGCCGGACAACTGGGGCAGCCAAGCGAACTCGGTGGTCGGGAAGCAGGTCGAGCAGTCTTGCGACTTGTGGACGTGGCCGTTGCTTGCCTTCACGAGGAAGGCCCGGTTCCAGTAGTAGTCCCGGTAGCAGGCGGCCAACTCGGCGATCTCCTCGTCGATGGCGGCGGCTGTGGTGAGGTTGCGCTCGTAGGCGGCCTTGGCCTGCTCAAGCAGGGCCGTGTTCCACGGCTCGGGCGTCGCGTTGAGGGCATCCTCGAAGGTGCCATCCCACTCGCGGGTGCGCCAGTCGCACCTCTGTCCGGCGTAGCGGCGGATGGTGTCTTTGATGATGCCGCGCTCGACGGCGAAGGTGTAGTCGGCCCAGGACAGGTCGGCGAGTCGCTCGTCGACTGTGCGGGCTAGTTCTCTGATGCTCATGGGGTCTCCCTTCCCTTCACCACGATTGTACCATACGGGGGTTTAGTCCCAGCCACGGCACCCGCAATAGAACCGATCGAACTCCGCCGGACCCCGAGACTCGAACACATGATCGGAGATCCCCGCACGGCCCGTCACCGGATTCACCGGCTCATGAGCCACCCGCGAATACCCGCACCGGCAACTCTCCGTGGCGTACTTCGAGCCCGGCCCCTGGAACTCAAGGAACGCCAGACCCGGAGTCGTCGAGTCAGCCTCGTGGCCGCACTGGCAACGGGCTCGACGGCCCGTCAGATCAGCCGAGAGCGTCATGGAGCACCTCCCGGTCGCCGTTCAGCCACTCGTCGAACGCCTCCCGATCATCCTCGGCGACGTACACGGTGATGGCGGTCGAGAACACGTTGGAGGTCGGATCCGTGGCGACGGCCACGTTCATCGGGGGTGCCTCGTCGGCGAGTCCCTCGACCCACTCATTGAAGTGCTGCTTCCGCATGGCGGTGGAGTCGTCCCACCCGCCAGTTGTCCAGCCTTCGAGGCCCACTTCGACCCATCCCTCGATGGTGGTGGTGTAGTAGCCGCGCCACCCGTCGGTGCGTGTGTAAGTGCGGGCCACGTCGAGGCCGGGCTCCTCGCCCCACTGATCCATCGAGAACTTGTCGGCGACGTAGATTCGCGCCGGGCCGTTGCCGGTGTCCGGGTAGTCGGGGCCGAACAGCAGCACGGTCGAGGCGTACTGAGACTCATTCTCGTAGCAGGAGTCGCACAGCCATCCTTCGGAGAGGTTGGCCCAGTGCAGGTAGTCGGTGTCGAGGTCGAAGATGTCTTCGCAGTCTTCGCAGGTTACGGGGTTCGTGATGGTGTCCAAGGTGTTCTCCTAGTGTTGGGTCGCGTAGTGCTTCGCGAGGATGGTTTCCATAGCGGCGTTCTCGCCGGTGACGCTGGCGCTGATCCACAGGCGGCGGACGACACCGATGGTCTCGTCGTCGATTCCGGCCTTCGACATGACCTGGCACATGGTGAGGTTGGCGATGGTCATTTCGTTGTCGGCTTGGGCGGCCCTCGGGTTCTCGCGGGTCGACGGGAACTGGCTGACGTACCACTCGGCGTCGGCGAGGGCTTTCTTCAGGATGTCGTTCATGCGGGCTCCTTCACGATCTGGCGGTGGATGCGGTACTGGCCGCCGGTCCACGCGGTTGCGGT
>JBBAUQ010000202.1:0-3006 GCA_040398125.1 Solirubrobacterales bacterium
GGTCGAGGGCGCCCCCGACGGCACCCTGGTCACCAGCGAGGAGCAGACCGAGGGCCGTGGCCGTCAGGGCCGCGCCTGGGCTACCCCGGCCGGAGCGGCGCTGGCCTACTCACTGCTCATCCGCCGGCCGATCGACGTTCCGGGCCTTCTGCCGATCCGGGCCGGGGTGGCGGTCTGCGAGGCGGTCGAATCATTCGGGGTGGAGCGGGCCGAGATCAAGTGGCCGAACGACGTCCTGCTGGACGGTCTGAAGTGTGCCGGGATCCTGGTCGAGGCCCGTCCCCAGGAAGGTTGGGCCGTCATCGGAATCGGGGTGAACCTCTCGATCGACCGCGACGAGTTCCCGCCCGAGCTTCGTGACCGGGCGACTTCGGTAGGCCATTCGGCAACCGTGACTTCGATGACCGAGGCCCTCAACCGCTCGATGGTGGGGTGGCTCGAGGAGCCGGACGGTGAAGTCCTGGCCGAGCTCGAGCGGCGCAACCACCTCGGCGGAAAGGAAGTCTCCTGGGAGGGCGGTGCCGGTACGGCCTCGGGGATCACCCCGGAAGGCTCCCTGGTGGTCGAGTCCACTGACGGGACCACCCACCACCTCAGTGCCGGTGAGGTCCACCTCGAGCGATGACCTCGCACCCGGGCTGGGCAACCCGGGTCTGGCTCACTCTTCTTCGACGGCCTCGGGTTGGTCGGTCGCCGGATCTGAGCCGTTGGCCTCGACCTGGCCCTCGGTCTCTTCGATCTCGATCCCCTCGACGACCTCCCCCTGGCCGCTGCCGTTGGCGGCCGGCCGACCGTTCTGGCCGCCCTTCTTCTTGCGACGACGGCGCTTGCGGCCGGCCTTGGGGAAGTTCCTGAGTAGCTCCCGGGCAACCGCGGAGGGCTTCCTGGCCATCCGCATCCGGGCACCCCTCAAGACTTCTTCGCCCTCCGGAGTGTGGGCGACCGCCGCGGCCAGCAGAGAGACTGCGAGCCGTCGGTCCTGGTTCTTGGTTGCCTGGACGAGTTTGCGGGCATTCTTCCCATGGGCCCGGCCCGATGAGTTGACCAGCAGCCCGAGCAGTCGCTTGGTCTCGGGCCAGCGCTGGACGGCGTACTCCTCGTGCAGCTCACGGGTGTAGAGGGCGAGCCTCCAGACCCAGGCCTGGGCCTGGTCACGCCGGCCGATCTTCCGGTCGACCAGCGCCTGCAGCAGGACCTTGGTCCCGGCCCGCTTGTCCTCCCGGTTCCAGGTGCCGACGATGTCGATCGTGTCATCGAAGGCCTCGGGATCACCGAGGTTGGCGACCTCGGAGATCGCCTTCAGTTTCAGCTGGGTGTTGCGGTTGCGCTGGATGCAGGTCAGCAGGAAGCGTTTCTTGAGGTCCCCGGTCAGGTCGTGCTGGAGCATCGCCCGGGCCTTGCGCCAGCCCTGGGTGGTGACCCGTGCCCCGGCCAGGGCGGCCCATACGTGTTGCTCGGAGTGGTCTAGGTTTTCCACGGCCACCCGCCAGATGTCCCTCTCGAGCACCTCGACCCGGCGCTGGGCGTCCTCGGAGACCGGCACGATCCGCTTCTCGACCCGGACCAGGCGACCCCGACCCCGCCTCACCGGGCCGACCACGATCGCTCCGCCCCGGTAGACGTCACGGTCCAGCAGGCTGTGCAGGGTGACGATCGTCTCGTCATGGGTGGTTGCCGGGTGTACGAAATCGATAACCAGTCCGGCCTCTTTGCCCGGTGCCTTCCTCGTCACCCGGCCGACCCGCTGCTGGTAGACCCGTCGCGAGGCGGTCGGGGCGAGATGCATGCAGATCGTTGCCCGGGGCGAGTTCCAGCCCTCGGCCAGCAGCATCGCGTTGCAAAGGACATCGACGTCCCCGCGCTCGAAGGCGGCCAGGGTCTCGGCCAACTCGCGCTTCGGCGTCTCGCCCGAGACTGCCTGGGCGTTGATGCCGACCTCGCGGAAGGCGGCAGCGACGTTCTCGGCGTGCTTGACCCCGGCCGTGTAGAGGACGCCCGGTGCCCGGCGGAACTTCGATTTGTAGAGATCGGCGATCGCGTGGTTGAAGGGGGCCTGGTCCAGCAGCGCGGCCAGCTCTTCCTGGTCGAAGTCCTGGTCGACCTCGCCCTTCCTGAGCGGAACCTTGGCCAGGGTCCTGACCCCCGGGCCGGGCGGGATCCTCAGGCACCTGAGGGGTGAAATCACGCCTCGTCGGGCCGCCTGGGCCAGGTCGAAACGGGAAGTCTGGGTCGGGAACAGGTCGGCGACGTGCCGGGCGATCAGCGCCCCGGTAGCGGTCATCCCGACGAAGATCGGCCCGGTCCAGGCCCGGATGCAGGCGCTCGTCTTCTCACCGAGCGCGGTGTGGGCCTCATCGCAGATCACCACGGTGTAGGCGTCCGAGATCCGGCTGGCGTTCCTCACGAACCACTGGTAGGTCTCGACCGTCACCGGGCCGTCGGCTTCGTCGCGGCCGTCCAGCAGCGGTGGCCGGAGGCGGTCGCGGTAGCCCCGGTCAGAGATCTCTCCGATGAACTGCTCGACCAGGTTGCGACGGTGGGTGAGGATCAGGACCCCGCCTGTACGCGTTGCCTCTATGAATCCGACGGCCGCCACGGTCTTGCCGGCCCCGGTCGCATGTTCGAACCAGAACCGTCGGGCCGCCCCCGGGTCATCCCCGACCTCCGGGGCCTCTACCTCACCCTCGTCGGCAGCGGCCTCGACCAGGTCGGCCAGCTCTTCCTCCTCGGCAGCCTCCTCCTCGATCTCCTCGGCCTCGATCTCTGCGGCCCGTTCACGGACCGCCTCCTCGGCGCCGTCCCCAGAGGCGAGCTGCTGTTCGGCCATCAGCTCGGTCAAGGTGCCCGAGAGCGCGTCGATCTGGTGCGGGTTCAGTTCGGCCCCGTCCTTCAGGGTCGGCGGGTCTTCACCGAGGAGCCGTTCCAGGCCCAACAACAGGGAGAAGTTCCGTCGCCACTCGACCGAGGGCTCCTCTGCCCCGGACTCGATCTCGGCCAGGGCCGAAT
>JBBAUQ010000203.1:0-3001 GCA_040398125.1 Solirubrobacterales bacterium
TCGTCCTTCATCAGCCGCGAGGAATTGAGAGACTCGAGCTCGATGCCGCCGGCGGCGAACAGGGTGCGGTCGATGTCCTCCGGGCTCGTGCCGGGGGTGAGGTCGGCGAGCCGACGGAACGCCGAGATGTTGATGTAGAACCGACCACCGACGATCGGGGCGAACGTGGTGGGGCAGGTCGGCCAGTCCATGACGTCCCAGGTCTCGGTGAACGACCGTCGCCACGCTCGTTCGAGCGGTGGGAAGAACACGGTCGCCGAGAGGGGCGAGACGATGTCGGGCATGATCTCGCCGGCGTTGCCGCGCGTGAGCACGGGGTAGGCCGGGTCGAGCGGAGTGTCGAACTCGTAGGCGGTCATGTGGTCCCTCCTCGAAGCGGTGATGTGGGTGTGGTGGGGTCCGGTCCCGGTCAGCGTCGCATGGTCACGGCGGCACCGCCGGTCTCGATGCGGGCGTACGAGGCACGGGTCCCGGTGAGCAACTCCTCGATGAGCACGTCGGTCATCTCGTCCCGGAACGGGTACGTCCGGCGGGCCGGTCCGGCAGCCCGGGTCGCTTCGACGTCCTGCAGCGGGACGAGGTAGCGGCGGAGGAGTTCCTCGTCGCTCATCGACCGGTCACCGTACTCCTCCTTCAGTTCGGCGATCGTCGGCTGGGGCGGCTCCCAGGCCTGCAGCTCGCGGCCGCGGTCGGTCGACAGCATCCGGTCGAGGACGTTCGGGTCGATCGGGGCGGGCGGTGTGCCGAGGTGCCCGAGCACGTAGACGAGCACCTCGTCGGGGACCGAGCTGTAACGCTCACCGGTGACGACGTTGAGGACCGACTGGATGCCCATCAGCTGCGAGAACGGCGTCGCCGAGATCGGGTGGCCGAGATCGGCGCGCACCCGGACGATCTCCTCGAGGACCTCCTCGAACCGGTGCGACATGTCGTACTGCGCCAGCTGGGCCTTCAGTGTCCCGGTCATACCACCCGGCAGCTGGTGCTGGTACGGGAAGACGTTGTACTCGTTGGGCACGCCGATGAGGTGGCCCTCCTGCTCGGCGACACGCCGCATGTGGGCGCTGACCCGACGCACCCGCTCCATGTCGACGCTCGTCGTGTGCCCCTGCCACCGGAGGTTCTCGAGCGTCTGTTCGGTCGAGGGGAGTGACGGCCCGTTGGCCATCGGGCCGGGGGCGGTGTGGAGCACCCGCACGCCGGCCTCGACGCCGATCAGGTAGTTCATGCCGGCGACGCCGACGGTGTTGTGGCACTGCAGTTCGACCGGGACGTCACCGGCCGCCTCGACGAGAGCAGGCAGGAGGGTCCGGGCCCGCTCCGGCGTGAGGATCCCGGCGGCATCCTCGACGTAGATCGCATCGGTGATCCCCCAGCTGACGAACTCGCGCACCCGATCGGCGAACCACTGATCGGTGTGGACGGGGCTGATGCCGTACATGATCGCCGGGGCGACCTCGCAGCCTTCGTCGGCGACGACCCGGCAGAGCCGTTCCATCGCATCCATGTTGTAGAGGCAGTCGTAGATCCAGAAGCTGTCGATGCCGTGCCGTGCGAGGGTGCGGATCCAGAGCTCCATCAGCGAGTTCGGTGTGAGCCCGAACTTGGCGATGCAGTTGCTGCGCGACCCCGCCCGCAGCCGGGAGGTCGGAAGCCACGTCCGCCAGAGGTCGAGTCCGTCCCAGGGATCCTCACGGTTGTACCGCATCATGCACTCGAAGATCGAGCTGCCGGTGAGGTCGACGACCCGGTAGCCGGCGTGCTCGATGTCGTCGGCGACGTCGGCGAGATGGGCGACCTTCATCCGCATCCCCCAGAGGCTCTGCTGGCCGTCCCGGAGGGTCTGGTCGATGATGTCGATGTGGGCCATCAGGTGGTCTCCTCAGGCGGGGGTGAACGTGGCGGGGTACTGGGCGACCGGCGACCAGCCGGGCAGGAACGTCGTCTCCAGCCAGCGGGTCGTGACCGCATCGCGACGGAAGTCGTCGTGGTCGAGCACGGCACCGATGAGGTCGCTCGTGGTGTCGACACCGCCGATCGCGAACCGGCCGAGGGCGGCGATCGAGCGGTCGACCGCCTCGGCCCGGTCGGCGCCGGTGACGATCAGCTTGGCGAGCAGCGAGTCGTAGTACGGCGGGATCGTGTAGCCCTCGAACCAGTGGCTGTCGATGCGGACCCACGGATCGGTCGGTGGCTCCCAGCGGGTGATCGTGCCCGGTGACGGCAGGAAGCCGGCGACCGCCGACTCGGCGTTGATGCGGCACTCGATCGCATGGCCCGACACCGTCACCTCGTGCTGGTCGAGGCCCACCGGGTCGCCGACCGCGATCCGGAGCTGTGCCCGGACGATGTCGACGCCGGTCACCATCTCGGTGACCGGATGCTCGACCTGGACACGGGTGTTGATCTCCAGGAACGAGAACTCCTGTCGGTCGAGGTCGACGAGGAACTCGACGGTGCCTGCGCCGACGTACCCGAGCTCGCGACCGAGGGCCACGGCGGCGTCGGCGATGCGCTGTCGCAGATCGTCGCCGAGCACGGCGGCCGGCGCCTCCTCGATCAGCTTCTGGAAGCGGCGCTGGGTGGAGCAGTCACGGTCGCCCAGGTGGATGACGTTGCCGTGGTGGTCGCCGAGCAACTGGACCTCGACGTGACGGGCCCGCTCGACGTACCGCTCGACGTACATCCGTCCGTCCCCGAACGCCGCCTCGGCCTCGCTCGAGGCGACGCCGAACCGTTCGGCGAGTTCGGCGGACGTGTCGACCCGGACCATGCCGCGTCCGCCACCACCGGCCGCCGCCTTGAGCAGGACCGGGTAGCCGACGGCGGCGGCGACGGTGTGGGCGTCGTGGACGTCACGGACGGCATCGGAGCCCGAACCGGTCGGCACCCCGATCGAACGGGCGATCCGTCGGGCCTCGACCTTGTCACCACCGCGGCGGATGGTGTCGGCGGACGGACCGACGAAGACGAGCCCGTGCGCACGGCACGCCTCGGCGAG